>JBBDSB010000672.1:0-2500 GCA_040905205.1 Cyclobacteriaceae bacterium | reverse complement strand
TTTTTATATCTCCATTGGCCGGACCCTATTCAGTATATCAATTGAAGGAGTTTTTCTTTTCCAATAAAGAAGCAGCCCCTTCGTCCAGGTAAAGATCGCAGTCATTGTGTTTTTGAAGAATACTTGCCGGATATAAAGGACTTACGGCGTTTTCCAAACAATCCCGAACTGCCTTGGCTTTGCGTTTGTCCGGTACGGAACAAATAATTTTTTTGGATTGCATGATTTGATGGATGGACATGCTGATGGCCTTCCTGGGTACTGCTTCCAAACGCTCAAACCAACCCTCGGCATACTGTTGTTTTCTGCAATTATCATCCAGATTAACGATAATATAGGGGTTTTCTGTTTCAAAATCCGCGGGAGGATCATTAAAAGCCAAATGACCATTTTCACCAATACCTACCAATGCCACATCAATCGGATGTTTTTTAATTTCCTCACTCAATTTTTTCGTCACTTCGTCAGGATCACTTTCTCCATCTATAAAATGGTAAGCCTTCAGTTTTCCTGCTTTATCCAAAAACCTTTCTTTTAAGTATTTTCTGAAACTGGCTGGGTGGGTTTTAGAAATCCCGATGTACTCATCCAGATGAAACATGGTGACTTTTGACCAATTGATGTCTTTATGGTCAAGTAATGTTTTAATGGTCTCAAATTGGCTGGTGCCGGTTGCTAAAATAATATTGGCGGTCTCCCTTTTCGCTATAGCGCCCAAAATGGAACGAGCGGCATTCTCCCCAGCCAATTTACCTAATTCTATAGGTCCTTTTGATTTGAAAACTTTCATGTAAAATTTGGGTAATTAAAAATTATAATAAAATGCAATGTTAAATAAAAATACCCTTTTGCCCAAGAAAATTTACCCAAAAGGACGAT
Organism: Cyclobacteriaceae bacterium; assembly: GCA_040905205.1. GTDB lineage: Bacteria > Bacteroidota > Bacteroidia > Cytophagales > Cyclobacteriaceae > Cyclobacterium. Next base: position 1,621 of record JBBDSB010000672.1, on the reverse strand, counting down.
ATTGGGTTGATTTCACCTTATATTTCTACATTAAAAAGTTTGGAAAGCCATCATCTTCTAAAAATTGATTGGACTTCAATGGTTTCCATCTTCCACTGCCCTGTGATATCAAATTATTAATATGGAGAAATCCTACCATGAAAATAAAAATATTTTTAATTTCAAAGAAATTAAAATAAATTGTTAACCAAAGGATACCAGATAAAATAAACAATCATTGTTTCACACATTTACCTCTTTCCTTCCTACTATGAAATCACCATTTTCCGAAAAAGAAGAACGTCAACCAAAAAATGAAAACCTGTTAGCCGGTGCCATTCCGACTTCCAAAAGGCTAATGTCCTTAGATGCTTTAAGGGGTTTTGACATGCTGCTCATTGCCGGTGGCGGTTCATTTTTGGTTTTATTAGAAGGAAAGACCGGATTAACGGCTGTTGATTGGGTGGCCGGTCAGTTAACCCATCCGGCCTGGAACGGCTTCACTTTTTATGATTTCATTTTCCCCTTGTTCCTTTTTATAGCGGGCGTATCGCTGTCCTTCTCCCTTAATAAGGGTTTGGATATGGGTTTATCCAAAACCTCCTTATATAAAAAGACTTTTTACAGAATGCTGATTTTAATTTTATTGGGAATAATCTATAAAAATTCTCCCATGCCTTTTTTTGAACCATCCCAAATTCGCCTGGGGAGTGTATTGGGCCGGATTGGTTTGGCTACCTTTGTGGCCACCCTACTCTACCTGAACCTGGGATTTTTTCAAAGATTGGGAACCGGATTGGGCATTCTTATTCTTTATTATGCGGCTTTGTATTTAGTTCCCGTTCCGGGATATGGTTCCGGTGATCTTAGTTTTGAGGGTAATTTGGTGGGATGGTTTGACAGGTCATTTTTGCCCGGAAGATTGCATCAGGGCACCTATGATGAGCTGGGTATATTGACCCAATTTCCAGCCATGGTCCTGGCCATTTTCGGTACATTGGCAGGGGATATTTTAGCCAAAGCCTGGTTGGACAAACAAAAAATACAATATCTTTCCCTTGCCGGGGTAATTGGGGTGGCCATGGGCTTGATTTGGAGTTTACATTTTCCCATCAACAAACACCTTTGGAGCAGCTCATTTATATTGCTGACCTCAGGTATGGCCTTTTTATTTGTGGTTTTGTTCTATGTGATCATCGATGTATGGAAAATTAGAAAATGGGCCTTCTTTTTCCAGATTATTGGTCTAAATTCACTCACCATATATTTTGCCTACAGTTTTATTAATTTTGGATATACCAGCAGAAAACTATTTGCGGGATTATGGGCTCCCCTATCTGAAGAATGGCATCCCGTCTTGCAGGCCCTAGGTGCTTTGTTGCTGGTCTGGCTTTTCCTTTACCTGCTCTACCGGATAAAAATATTTGTTAAGGTTTAGGAGGGATATTAGATAAATATAACCTACTGTAATAAAAGTTGTAACCGAAAAACTCCACCTTTTCCCCCTTATAAAGGGTGATTCGATACCCTTATCCTTTTGGTGTTCAATCCTAAATTTATAACTCAATTGGCCAAATCCTATTATTAGCACAAGCAATAAATCCCAATTTTAGCAATTCCCCCTTGACAAGGGGGTTAGGGG
>JBBDSB010000671.1:0-15294 GCA_040905205.1 Cyclobacteriaceae bacterium | reverse complement strand
TTAGGAAAATAGAACGTTGGGATCCGGTTACTGGTGAAATTACCCCTGTAAATGTTTATGAACAAGGAGATGAAACATACACCTTACCGGTTTCATTGGAACCTGAAGGTGCTGCCTTTTACGTTTTCAGTAAAGCAAAAAAAGCAAATAACATTACCAAAATTGAAAAAGAAGGAAAAATCCTGACCGAAGGGAATTCTCCATTTACAATAGGGGCATCAAAAGTCTTTGTTCGTGATAAGGAGTTAGAGGTTTTAGAAGGAGGTGAATATTATTTGACACTGGAAAATGGCAATGAAATTAATATTAAAGCTTCGCTAACAAAAAATGTCGTCAATATAGAAGGGCCATGGCAAATTACTTTTCAGGAAAAACCTTTGCTGGGAGAACCATTCTCCTCCACTTTTAATGAACTTAAATCGTGGACAGAATCTGAAAAACACAGAATCAAATATTTCTCCGGAACGGCGCTTTACAAAAATAGCTTTCATATCGAAAATAATGATATGTCAAAAAACAGAGCTTATTTAAACCTTGGAAAAGTCGGAGATATAGCCACAGTAAAACTAAATGGCGAAGAAGTAGGCATTTACTGGAAAGCTCCATATATCTCAGATATCACAGACTATTTGAAAGAAGGTAAAAATATACTTGAAGTTTCAGTTACTAATTTATGGGTAAACAGATTGATTGGTGACGAGAAATTGCCACCCGAGGAGCGAAAAACGGAAACGAATCTGAGAAATATAGAAGGTCGTTACAGTTTTGAAAGATTTGCCCAGCCCGATGGAGATAAATATTTGCGTTATTCAGGATTGATGGGGCCGGTTAACGTTCAGTATTCTATAATTTGTAATATGCCTGATTAAAAAAAGCTCAATTCTTTATGTTCTGTTTGAAACATTTTAAATATTCAATGGAAAATGTAAGCCTCGAGAATATCCGGATTATTTATCCCGGCCACGCCAATCCCGGATATGCTCAAATTCCGTTACATCGCCTCGATGATGTTCCCGAAAATGAAGCAGATTACCCTGAATTTCATATGTTTGGTGAACTTCCTGCATGGGGCTTTTATGTCCGCCATGTAAAGGGATTGCAAATGAAAAATATTCGCCTGGAGGTAAAAGACCATGATTTCCGATCCGCATTTGTTTTTGATGATTTTGAGAATTTATTTATGGATAAAATTTGGATTCGACCAACAAATACCTCTGATCAGATCATTCTTAAAGATGTAAGTAAAGAAGAGATGGGAAATATCCAAATTTCAACCATCACGGAAAAAGATATCAAAAATTTAGAAATATGAATATGATTAACAAGATTTTCAATGAAAACCGTAGGGATTTTTTAAGAAAAACAGGCCTTTTAAGCCTTGGGGTTGCCGGAGCAGGTAGTATGGGGTTTACAAAGCAGGAACAGGCTGTAGCCGATGGACCTTACAATGTGCTTGACTTCGGGGCAAAGGGCGATGGTGAAACGTTGGATACCAAAGCTATTCAGGAAGCCATTGAAAGAGCGGCAAAAGATGGTGGAGGCACCGTGTATTTTCCGGCAGGAAAATATATTTCAGGAACTCTTTTTCTGAGAAGTAATGTTCATTTGCATTTGGAAGCAGGAGGAATCCTGGCGGGAAGTAAGGATTTGAGCGATTATCCTGAGATTAAAACAGGATTTCGGTTTTACGCTGAGAATTATGTCAATAGGGCATTAATATATGCTAATGAAGCTACGAATATTGGCATTGGAGGTAATGGAATAATTGATGGGCAAGGAAACTCTGATGAATATTATAGTAAAAATTATAAAATACGACCGTTCATATTGTGGTTTGTTGAATGTAAAAAGGTAACTGTTAAAGAAGTTGAGTTGCGTTCATCTCCCATGTGGATGCAATATTATCTGGGCTGTGATGATGTTAGATTAGAAAACCTGAAAATCCATAATCATGGTAATCACAATAATGACATGATTGACATTGATGGGTGCCACAATGTTATTATTAAGGGTATAATTGGTGATTCGGATGACGATGGCATCACTTTCAAAAGTACCTATGGACGTATTAGCGAAAACATTGTTGTTTCCGATTGCATCTTAGGCAGCCATTGCAACGGACTTAAATTCGGAACTGAAACCACTGGTGGTTTTCGTAATGTAACAATTACCAACTGTGTAATCAGAAGCTCTAAAGTTGATAAGGTACTTGCCGGGAGACGGGAAGGAATAAGTGGGATATCACTTGAGATAGTTGATGGAGGCATAATGGAAAATGTAAATATTTCGAATATCGTTATTGATGGTCCCCAGGTTCCTTTATTTATCCGCTTGGGTAATCGTGCCAGAAAACATTTCCCCGAAGCTTCTGAGCCGCCTGTTGGCATAATGAGAAATATCAATATTTCAAATGTGATTGCCAGGGCATCAAGTAAGATTGGCGGCTCCATCCTGGGAACCCCTGGTGGTTATATTGAAAATTTATCGCTTTTTAACATGAGATTTATCTGCACCGGGGGTGGTACCGAAGAAGACGCTTCTACAATTATTCCAGAGAGGGAAAAAGGTTATCCGGAAGCTATACATTATGGAACATTCTCTGCATACGGTTTATTTATACGGCGCGTTAAGGGTTTGGAACTTTCCAATCTCACATTTGAACTTCAAAAAGAAGATGCCCGACCGTTAATGGTTTTTGATGATGTACATGACGGTAAAGTAAAAGATATTACAGTGTCTGAAAAACATTCAACAGATAAATACGCAATCAGGGAAAATTGTACAAATCTGTTTTTTCAAGACAAGTAGTAAAGAATTTTAACCCATATCAAAATTATTAATAATTACAATCATGACTAACAAGAATTCCAATGAAAACCGCAGAGATTTTTTAAGAAAAACAGGCTTTTTAAGCCTTGGGGTTGCCGGAGCAGGTAGTAAGGGGTTTACAAAGCAGGAACAGGCTGTAGCCGATGGACCTTACAATGTACTTAATTTTGGAGCAAAAGGAGATGGTAAAACGATAGACACCAAAGCTATACAGAATACCATTGATAAAGCGGCAGAAGATGGTGGGGGTACCGTGTATTTCCCGGCTGGGACATACATTTCAGGAACCCTTTTCCTGAAAAGTAATATTACTATCCACCTGGAAGCCGGAGTATAGCATAATTCATTTAAAATTAAATACTTATGAATTCAAAATTTATTTTCAGCAAGAATTTGATATTTCAACTTACTATTTTGTTTTTGTCGGTTAACCTGATGGCACAAAATACAATTAAACTAAAAGCATTGGAATATCCCGGAAATAAAAAAGACGACAGCATGTGGAGCGGTTTATATACTGCCAAATCAGGTAAAATTTATGTAGGCTTATGCACCCATGCCGATGCGGCTAATTTCTATGAGTATGATCCGGCAACAGGCAATTTTGATCATATTGCAGATTTAACAATTCATAAGGGCGAGCGCGGCAGAGGTATCCGTACCAGCGGAAAAATACACGTACCATGTGTAGAAGATAATGATGGCAATATTTATTTTGGCGATTTTTGTGAAGACAACGGGCCAGAACCGATTGATCCATCCAGTTACGAAGGTGCTCACTGGTTTAAATATGACCCGGTAAAAAAGAAACTCACAAACATTGGGTTGATAAGCAGGCATTCAGGCCTTCTGGGAATGGCTATCGACAGGGACAGAAGGCATTTGTACGGGCTGGCAGAGGATGGCCACCTGTATATGTTCGACTTGGACAAAAACATTACACTTGACAAAGGCCGGGTGGACGACTGGGATATCTGCCGTACCATTGCCACCGATGACAAAGGTAATGTTTACGGAGCATTCCCGGTGGACAGGGTGTGGAAATATAATCCTGCAGATGATCGTATTTATGATTTGCAGAATCTCAGAATTCCCAATGATCACAGGGTATCTCCCCGTACCATGTCCAATCCTCAAATTGACCGGAAAACGTTGTGGCGAATATTGGAATGGAAACCGGATGAAAAAGTGTTCTACGGAATAACCAATTCGGATAGCCGTTTATTCAGGTTCGATCCTGAAAAAGGGGAAGAAGGGGAGATGGAAGCTTTATCACTGATGTGTGCAGACCAGTACCTGGACGTTGATCCCAAACAAATACCCATTGCCACCCTGGCGTTTACGCTCGCGGACAATGACAAGGCTTATTTTGCCCCGGTAACAGTAGCATTTGATTATTCGGCTGAATCGTGGGATGTTAGGGATGAACGAAAATTTACTGCCAAAGTAACTCAAAAAAATCAACCACCTCGTTCAGTGCTGGTTGAATATGATCTGAAAACAAATAAGAGAAGAGAAGTAGGCTTGATGGAAACAGAAGATGGCAGGGCTGTTTACGGTCTTGGTGCTGCAGTATTCAGTCCGGTTGACAATAAATTGTACTTTGCCGGGGCAGTGGAAGAAAATGATCCCGAAAAAGTTGCGGGAATCATTGACGGTGAGTGGGAATATTCCATGGCACTTTTTAGTATAGCTGTTCCTGAATAAACAAACAATTTTAATAAGATGAAATCAATATACACCATACTTTTTTTATTCTTTTCAATCTCGGTTTTTGCCCAGAAATGGGTTAGCCCGAATTTTGATAATCACCACCTCGACTACCGCGATCTGGGTTATCCGGGAGTAACTGAAATACCGGCAGATAACAGCAGGATTTCTGCCCTCCTGACAGGTAAAAGCGGATACGTTTATGGTGCAACCAGTGGGTTTGAATCCTACCTGTTTTTATATGACAGGTATATTAACAAAGTCAGACCGCTTGGAAAAATACCGGGAGCTTCAGGAGTGCACCACACTATGGTTCAGGATACTTCAGGATATATTTATATTGGAACAGGGCTAAACCTGTTGGATGAAATCCCTCTAAACCAGGAGTTCCCTGGTGGGTACAGGGCAATTGAGAAACAGTTATGGAAAGACATTAAAAGTTATCATTCTGATTTCTCCGGAGGTAAAATTTTAAAGTACAACCCGGAGGAAAATGATGAAAAGGTATTTCTGCCCGAGGATGAAGCAATCGTTCAGGATTTGGGGGTAATCATTCCGGAGAATTCAATATATGCACTTGCTATTGATGAAAAAAATGAAATCATTTACGGAATTACTTATCCTGATGCACACTTTTTCAGCTTTGATTTGAAGACAAATAAAAGCAAAGATTATGGCACTATGTTAGATACATTGGTGTACTCTGGCCCGGAACGAACCTGGAGAAGTGTGCCACGTTCCCTGATTTGCCTCGCCGATGGCAGGGTGCTGACATCAGGCAATGATGGGTTAATTACAATGTTTAATCCGGCAATTGAAAAGTTTGAATATACGAATTTGAGAATACCTGGTGAGTATTGGGAGTCCTGGAACTATATCGGATATCCGGTTGTGGAGCAACTAATAAAAGATGCAGATAACATCATCTGGGGATCAACCAGCGACGGTTTTATTTTCCGTTTAGATTTAAAAAACAATGTATTACAAAGTTTGGGAAAGCCACGTGTATCAAGAAGAATACGCGCCATGACAATGGAAAAAAACCACCATTTGTATTTCATTGCAGGGGAATTGGGGGAGCCTTGTAAATTATTTTCGTATAACACGAATACAAATCAGGGGTTTAAAAATTACAGCTATTTATCTGTTGATCGAAGCCCATATTACGCTAAAAGGGCTTATCAGTTCGAAGCCATGACATGTGGAAAAGACGGAACGATATTTATTGGTGAAAGCGACAGGCGTGGGAAACTTTTTATTTTTAACCCTGGTACTGATATATTTGAAGGAGGACTGAATCCCAAAAATCCCAGGTAAAATATGAGTAAAATTAACACAAAGCTATTGCAATAGAATGTCGGAATAGATACATGCAACGCAGGACAAGGGACGGAAAATATTTTTGAATGGAGTTAAACCAAATTGGCCACGATAAAATAGCTTTTGTCTTAATGCCGGAATAAAAACCGGCTTAAAAAAATCAATTTGGATTTTCAAGTATAAAAAAGAGAAAAATGAAAAATCAATTTATATTGTTTATCCTAATAGTTTTATTATCCATTCCTTGTTATTCTCAAAATTCAATGATTAGTGATTTTGAGATTCATGATATTATAAATTCGACTGATATAGAAAGAACTTCATATCCAGATACAGCAGTCATTAATTTATACCAGGGGAATGGTAAGTTTGGTTGTTCATACGGTTCCTTAGGATTACATGTAAATCCCCAAAAAACGGATGCATTATCTAAATATGGGAAAACGCAGTATATGCATTTTGGGCATAGAATTAGAGCTAAATTCGGACATGATTATTTAATTCCTTTAGCCAGGATTTATTGGAAAGAAGAACCACTAAATATAAATAATTATAAACAGCATCAATCTTTTTACGATGGAACGATTACAACACATTTTGAGTATGGCAAAAATAAAGCTACAGTTAAAACATGGTTTGATCCGATAGAAAAGGATTTAACAGGAATAACTATTGATCTTGAAGGAAATGCTTCAGATATAATATTTGAACCATTTGAAAAGTTGAAAGTTCACTACAATCAGGAAGTTGTACAAGTATCCAAGATCAGTAATTCTACTGACTTATGGAAAGTGGAACTAACTTGTATGAATGCCAAATCGTCCATTTATATAAAAACAAATACCCATATTCAAGCACAAGGAACCAATCTATCTTTTAAATTACATCCAGGGGAGAATAAAATACTTATCTCGGTTAATCATCCGATTGAAAATACAGTGAATAAATCCTTAGAGCAAACTATTGCATGGTGGCATTCGAATTGGGATAATTCTGGAATTTTGATATTACCTGATGCTAACGCACAAAAAATGTGGGTTCGTTCCATGGCCCTATTTTTATCAACCTACAATGGCAATAAATTTGGAATCGCCCCACCGATGGGATTAACAGGGAACGCCTGGCCCTTTTACTTTCCACAGGATGTGTCCTTTATCCATCCAATTTTGCTTGCAACAGGTAATTTAGACATTGCTAAATCATGGATAGAAATTTGGGCAGATGGACTTTATGGGATGAAGGAATATACAAAAAGGCTATTTAACGTTGAGGGAGTATTATGCCCTTGGAATTTTCCTTATGATGGATTTAATGGATACCATGACCCTGTGCCACCAAATAAAGCTTTTTATGAAATTCATAATTCCGGTTATTTAGCAAGAATGGCATATGAGACAGCAATTTTTGTAAATGATGAAAACTGGACCAAGAAATATGCCGTTCCTCTTGTAAAAGAAACAGCTCTGTTTTATAAAAATATTTCTCATAAAGGGACAGATGGACTTTGGCACATCTATGTCAAACCTTCCTTTGGACAAGATGAAACGGGAGGTATAAATCAAGAAGATTATCTTTGTGCATTATTCAGTGCAAAATATTGTTTTCAAAAGGCAATAGAATATGATTTAGATGACGACGGTTCTTATCAAAAAATTTTAAGTGAAGGATTAGCTTTCCCATCATTGAAATCAACAAAAGGTTATTATTTTACCAATCGTGGAAGTGGGGAAAATGATCTTGGTAAGCAAAAGCATCCTGTACAGTTAAATGACTTAGCGTATCTTCCGGTCAATCCTGAGATTACTGATCCATCTTCCATTGCCTACAACCTTCGGTATGAAATAACGAAAGATGCAAATATACCTTTCTTTTATGGATGGACGCTGGGTGAATTTTTATTAGCCGGTTCAAGAATAGGAAATGTTAAAGAATGGGAAAAGGATTGGTCTAATCTTCGCAAATCTGATTATGTCGATCCTGATTGGATTCAGGTGTATGAAACAAGTGGTCACCATACTGTGGCTTATTACAATACCACCAATGGGCTTATTGCTCAATCGCTTCTCAATAACCTGGTATCAGATTGGTTTGGGATACTAGAAATAGCTAAATGTAATCCATGGAAAGGAAAAGTCTTCATTAAAAATATTTATTCTCTTTTAGGAGTAAAGATTAGTGGAGAAATAAACAATGATTCGGCCATAATATATTTGACTGCATGGAAAGATTGTGAATTTGAATTGTTTGAAGAAAAAATTGTGATGGAGAAAACCAATAAAATAAAAATAGATCTCAATTTAAAGACTAAGCAAATCGTATCTAATGTAACTATTTAAGACAATTAGAATTAGCACCAATTTAATAATTACTATAAAGTTATACGAATATGTAAAAACACAGAATCAAATATTTCTCCGGAACGGCGCTTTACAAAAATAGCTTTCATATCGAAAATAATGATATGTCAAAAAACAGAGCTTATTTAAACCTTGGAAAAGTCGGAGATATAGCCACAGTAAAACTAAATGGCGAAGAAGTAGGCATTTACTGGAAAGCTCCATATATCTCAGATATCACAGACTATTTGAAAGAAGGTAAAAATATACTTGAAGTTTCAGTTACTAATTTATGGGTAAACAGATTGATTGGTGACGAGAAATTGCCACCCGAGGAGCGAAAAACGGAAACGAATCTGAGAAATATAGAAGGTCGTTACAGTTTTGAAAGATTTGCCCAGCCCGATGGAGATAAATATTTGCGTTATTCAGGATTGATGGGGCCGGTAAAGATTCAATTTTCAAGAATTTATGATATGCATGATTAAAAAAGCTCAATTCTTTACGATATGTTTGAAACATTTTAAATGTTTAATTTAAATGAAATGTATTCTTAACAAAATCTGAATTTATGAATGCAAGAAAACTAAGCTATTTTCAATATGAACCATCCAGGTGGAAGCCTACGCTACCGTATTTCAGGTATTTAAATAAAAAATTAATACAGATGAGAAAATTATTTGTTCTTTTATTCAGTGGAATTTTGGTCCTGTTTTACAGTTGTTCAAATTTTGATAATTCCCATACCCGGGAATATCTTTTGTGGTATAATCAACCTGCCGGAGAATGGGATGAAGCATTACCTGTGGGGAATGGTCGTTTGGGAGCAATGGTTTTTGGCAACTCTGACACTGAGCGAATTCAGTTTAATGAGGAGAGCTTGTGGGCCGGAAGCAAGATAGACAATAATAATCCCCAATCATTGAATAACCTTGGGGCGATACAACAACTGATTTTTGAAGGGGATTATAAAAAAGCAGGAAAATTGGCTTCTGATTACATGGTAGGCACACCGCCCAGAATTCGCTCTTATCAAACTTTTGGCGACCTGGTTCTGGATTATCATTGGGACGAACAGCCCCAAAACTATAAAAGGGAACTTCATTTAAACAAAGGTATATCAACCACTGTATTTGAAATTGGCACAAACCGTATTCAGCAAGAGGTATTCGTCTCTGCCCCTCACGATCTCATTGCTGTCCGGATTTCATCCAGCGAACCAGTGAGCCTGGATGTGAGTCTGATGCGTGAAAAGGACGCTGTCGTTCAGACTACCTCTGATGGTAAAATATTTATGACCGGGCAAATAATAGACCAGGATGATCAAAAAAGTGGACCAGGCGGTGCTCATATGAAATTTTCTTCCATTGCCAGGCTTATAAACGAAGGGGGAAAACTTGAGAATACAGTGGAAGGAATCGCATGTAATGAAGTAAGCACGGTAACCATTTACCTTACCGCAGCTACTAACTATGATATAGATAAACTTAATTATTCATCGGCGATTGATCCGTTTGCAGAATGTGAAGAAACGCTGAAGGGAGTTGATGGCTTGCCTTACTCTGAAGTAAAAGAGGTACACATTGCAGACCATTCTATGATATTTGACCGTGTCAGTTTAAGTTTTGGCGAAGATACATTATCGCATATGCCTACTGACCAACGATTGAACCGAATAAAAGAAGGGGCAATCGATAATGGATTGGTTGCCAACTATTTTCAATTCGGGAGATATTTACTGATGGGTTCTTCTCGTGAGCCGGGTCGCCTGCCTGCCAACTTGCAGGGGGTATGGAACGAACATTTTAATGCACCGTGGAATTCAGATTTTCATACCAATATTAACTTGCAGATGAATTACTGGCCGGCAGAAGTTTGTAATCTTTCTGAAACCAGTTTAATTCTTACGGGGTTCGTTGAAAAGCTTACGGAGCCTGGTGCAGTAACAGCCAGGAAAATGTATGGTGCAAATGGTTGGACGATGCACCATTTGACCGATGTTTTTGGCCGAACCGGAGTAGCTGACGGGGTATGGGGAATATCACCACTTGATGGAGCCTGGATGACTTTTCCAATTTATCGTCACTTTGAATTTACCAGGGATACAGCATATTTGCAAAGTATTTATCCTATACTGAAAGGTTCAGCAGAGTTTGTCATGGACTTTTTAATTGAATCGCCGGAGGGCTATTTGGTTACCAACCCCTCTCATTCCCCTGAGAATGCTTTTTTTGTTCCCGGAACCAACAAAAAAGAGAGATCTCAACTGACATATTCAGCTACTACTGATATTCAGATAATCAATAAATTATTCGATATGGTTACAACAGCGACCAGAATACTGGATACAGATTATCTCTTTACTGAAAAAATGGCTGAAGTCAGAAAAAAATTGCCCCCGGTCCAAATTGGTGAAGATGGTACTATAATGGAGTGGATTCATGACTATGAAGAGGTCGAACCCGGTCACCGGCACATATCGCACCTGCTCGGACTTTATCCGCTCGCACAGATTACACCTGAATCACCTCGTTTTTATGAAGCGGCCCAAAAAACCATTCAGCGACGGTTATCGGGTGGAGGCGGACATACCGGTTGGAGCCGGGCCTGGATTGTTAACTTCTTTGCCCGATTACAGGATGGTGAAAAAGCGCATGAAAATCTTCAGGCACTTCTGGCAAAATCAACTAAACCAAACCTTTTCGACAATCACCGTCCCTTTCAGATTGATGGGAATTTTGGGGGTACGGCCGGAATAGCGGAGATGCTTTTACAATCACACAATGAGACAATTCGTCTGTTACCGGCCCTGCCCAAAGCATGGAGCAATGGAAGTGTAAAGGGATTAAAAGCCAGGGGAGGTTTTGAATGTGACATTTTTTGGAGCGATGGGCAGCTTGCAAAAGCAGTTATTCGTTCAGAAAAGGGAGGTCAGGTTGCAGTTGAATATGGCCCGGAGAAATTTACAATTGACCTTCAACCAGGAGCTCAGTATGTTTATTCGAATAATTAAATTAATTTACAATCATCACACTCTTTTTAGTGCTTTCTGCTTTTAGTTTTGGTCAACCAAATCCGATTTAGTTTAAAAACATCATAAATTATGAATCAGTAGTGTCCGGTAAAAGAATACTAAATCTATGAACACCAGAAAATTCATAATAACGTTTGCACTTTTCATCACCAGTATAAGCCTGATTGGGCAGAATCTGGAGCAGTCCTTCCGAACCCCGCCTGATTTTGTGAAACCCTGGGTTTTTTGGTTTTGGATAAATGGTAATATCAGTCATGAGGGCATTACCAAAGACCTTGAGGCCATGAAAGAAATTGGCATAAACGGCTTGATATGGATGGAAGTGAGCGGACCCTGGTGGGCACCGCAGGGTAAAATTGAAGCGGGCAGTGCAGCATGGCACGAGGCAATGCAATGGGCCATAGCAGAAGCAGACAGGCTGGAAATGGAGTTTGCCCTTACCTTGGACTTTGGATATGGTAGTGGAGGGCCGCATATCACTCCTGACCTATCCATGCAGGAACTGGTTTGGAGCCAAACGCAAGTGCAGGGGGGCAAAAAGTTAAATCTGCAAATTGAAAAACCTGAAATAGATAAAACACTTGAACCTGTTTGGTTGCGACCCGGAGAGGTAATAAACCCCGAAGTAACAAATGCGGTAGATGAAATTGACTCCTACAGGGATATATCTGTTTTAGCAATTCCAACTGCCAAACTCGAAAAATCCACCCTTATTCCCGAAAATAAAAAAGAGGAGATAGTGGATAAACTGAGAAATGTTCCGGGGCTCAAAGGAGTAGAAGAAGACCCTTTGGTAGCCTGGGACGGGCGTGGGTGGAAAACACATCTGCCCCCGCTTGATTTTAATGCTGAATTATCGGCATTAAGTACAAGTAATGTTATCCATCTATCTGAGCAAATGGATGCAAACGGGAACCTGGTTTGGGATGCGCCCAGTGGAAATTGGACCATCTTCAGGATGGGCTATGCTAGCAATTACCATATCACAAGGCCATCGCCTTATCTCGCCGTTGGTTTGGAAAGCGACAGACTGCATCCGAGAGGCATTGAAACACATTTTGAGCACCGGTTGAAACCAATCATCGAAGCTGCCGGAGAAAAAGCCGGGAGGACATTAAAGTACATCCATATTGATAGTTGGGAGGCTGGCGGACAAAACTGGTCCCTGGATTTTGCAGAAGAGTTTAAGAAAAGAAGGGGATACGATATTATGCCTTGGTTACCCGTACTAACTGGCCATGCGGTAGATGACAAACAAAATACAGAACGCTTCTTATGGGATTTGCGCAAAACGGTGAGTGAAGTCACCTTAGATAATTATATCATCAGGCTTAAAGAACTTATCGATCCCTACGGCATGAAAAATTCCAATGAACCTTACGGCAGGTTAGGTGTAAACAGCTTGGATTATGCAACAAACAGCGATTTTATCATTTCCGAGTTTTGGACGGAAAGGGAAATTATTGACAAATTCCCGACCTTTCAGGATTACTGGTACCACTCCATGAAAGGACTGGCTTCTGTGGCAAACACCTACGGAAAATCAAGGGTTGGGGCAGAAGCTTTCACGGGCTCAAGGGGCTGGGTTGACCACCCCTACCTGATAAAAGGCATGGGAGATGAAGCATTTTGCCAGGGTATCAACCATTACGTTTACCATCTCTCCGCTCATCAGGCATACAACAATATGAAGCCGGGCCTGACACATCGCAAGTGGGGACAACATATCAACAGGCATCAAACCTGGTGGAACATGAGCAAACCCTATTTCGATTATGTGGCGAGGTGCCAAACACTTTTGCAGAAAGGCCGGAGGGTGGTCGATGTCGCGTGTATGTACACCGAAGGAGCTCCGCTCAATTTCAATAATATCAATTTCTCATTGCCGTTTGGCTATGATTATGATTTCTGTACTTCTGAGATTATAGAGCGGATGACGATTAAGGATGGGATAATTCATTTACCAAATGGAGTTTCTTATAGATATTTAGTATTGCCCAACTCTGATAGATTAACGCTTCCATTGGTAAAAAAAGTACAGGAGCTAAAGAAAAACGGAGCGAAAGTTTTTCTTCAGCAGGCTGTTATAGGCACACCAGGTTTGGAAGGTTATCCCGAATCAGATCAGCAGGTAAAATTTATCACTGCGGATTGGGCAATATTGCCGGCAGGTGGCTGGAGCCAGGTTTTTGGTTCAGACAACATCTTGCCCGACTTTGAAGGCGATGATTTGATGTGGATACACCGTCAGACCGGTGAAAATGATTTTTACTTTGTAGCCAATATCAAGCCCGAAAAAATGAGTCGTACCTGCATTTTCCGGACAAAAAGTAAAGTTGTGGAATTATGGGATCCCGAAACTGGGGAGATATTTGAAATAGAAGCGACACAAAGAAAAGACGGCCGAAAGGAAATGGATTTGCAGTTTGATCCCGCGCAAAGTTGGTTTATTGTTTTTAAGGAAAAACCAGGTAATCAGGTAATACCAGGCAACCCTTTCAAACAATGGGAAGAAGTGAAAGAAATACGGGGAACGTGGGAACTGGAATTTGATAAAAACTGGGGGCCAGAAGAAAAGCAGACTTTTTCTGAACTGAAATCTTGGTCAGAGAATTCCAACGAACTGGTAAAATATTATTCGGGCACAGCACAATACTTCAAGGAATTTGATATTTCTGATGCTACCTTCAGAGCATTACAAGAAAATGCTGCCGGGCAAATTGGTTTGGACCTGGGTAAGGTAGAAGTCATGGCCAGGGTAAAACTCAACGGAAAAGATTGCGGCATTGTCTGGAAACCGCCATATCGTGTAGATATTAGCAAAGCAATTAAAACGGGTGTTAATAAACTGGAAATAGAAGTGGTCAATACCTGGGTAAACCGCATGATAGGAGATGAGCAATTGCCACTTGACGCGGAATGGAAAGACTGGGAAACACTGGTTGAGTGGCCGAATTGGTTTAAGAAAGGTGAGGAAAGTCCGACAGGCAGATATACATTTACCACAGCACGGCATTATCAAAAGGATAGTCAGCTTATGCCTTCGGGACTATTGGGTCCGGTTAGAATAATGTCAGGTAAATGATGTTTTTTACATTTCAAAAATCACGTAATGAAAATATTTATAATTCTATCTTTTACAATTTTCTGTTTTATTGCTTACAGTCAAAATACAGAATCCAGCTATGTCACTCAAGATACTTATTTGGCTGAGCTAAAAACAGAATTGCAAAAGGACTGGCCTGAAAACAGAACGATAAATATCGTTTTTCACGGGCACAGTGTACCCGCCGGTTACTTTAAAACACCGCAGGTAAATACGTTGTCGGCATATCCGTATTTGTTTTTGAAAAAGCTAAAATCCATTTATCCGTATGCAGTTGTTAATGTAATAGTTACTGCAATTGGCGGGGAAAATTCTGTAAAGGGTGCCGAACGGTTTGGTAATGATGTGTTGGTTCACAAACCCGATGTGATATTTATTGATTACGCATTAAACGACCGCCGCATTGGATTGGATAAAGCATACGAAGCCTGGAATCTAATGATTAAAAAGGCAAAAGATCACCGTATTCCAGTGATACTGTTGACCCCCTCTCCCGACCAACGAACTGATTACAATTCCCCGGAAAATGAGTTGAAAAAACATGCTGACCAAATAATTGAACTGGCAAAAGAAAATAAGGTGGGACTTGTTGATAGTTACAAAGTGTTTGATTTTCTTTATCCTGAAAAGGAAAAACTTGCCAGTTATATGGCACAAGTGAATCATCCCAATGAAAAGGGACATGAATTAATTGCAAATGAAATTATAAAATATTTTAAATAATCAGGTATGATAAAAGCTGGACTCTTTGGAATAGGATTAGACACCTACTGGCCACAATTTGAAGGATTGCTCGACAACTTGAATGGATATCAGGAACAAATTAAAAACAAAATAACAGGCTTTGGTTTGGAAGTGGTCGATGCCGGAATGGTAGATTCTCCTGAAAGAGCACGTGAAGCGGCTGACTTGCTAAAGAAGGAGGATGTCGAAATTGTTTTTTTATATGTTTCAACTTA
>JBBDSB010000670.1:0-2517 GCA_040905205.1 Cyclobacteriaceae bacterium | reverse complement strand
ATCTTTATAAGACCTAATCATAAATTCATTTTTTTTTAACCTCTAACTTCTATCTTTTAACCTCCAACTTTCTTTCTTCCCTCCAACAGTACATCACAGGAACAATGAAATAAGTGATGGCAGCAAACAACATCCCTCCAACAGCCGGTATAGCCATCGGAATCATAATGTCTGACCCGCGACCTGTTGACGTGAGAATTGGCAGCAAAGCGATGATGGTGGTCGCAGAAGTCATTACCGCAGGTTTTATTCTGCGTTGACCTGCTTCCACTGTTGCAGCCCTTATTCCTCTCATATTATCTGTTTTATTTCGCTCAAAACTTTGATCCAAATAGGTAGCCATTAATACCCCATCATCTGTGGCAATGCCAAATAAAGCAATAAACCCCACCCAAACGGCCACACTCAAATTGATGGTCTGTATTTGGAACAGGTCACGGAAATTGGTGCCGAAAAGGGAAAAGTCAGCAAACCAGTTTTGACCATATAACCACAGCATGATAAAGCCACCACTAAATGCCATGGCAATACCTGTAAATACCATTAATGAAGTAGCTACTGATTTGAATTGAAAGTAAAGAATCAGGAATACAATGCCCAATACCAATGGAACTATTATTGAAAGTCGTTTTTCGGCTCTCACCTGATTTTCATAGCTTCCAGAAAATTTATAGCTCACCCCGGAAGGAACTATTAATTCATCTTCATCGATTTTGTCCTGAATAAATTTTTGCGCATCATTTACCACGGTGACTTCTGAAAATCCATCACGTTTATCAAATAGCACATAGCCCACTAGGAAGGTTTCTTCACTTTTGATGGCCTGTGGACCCTTTACATATTCAAAATCTATGATTTGCGATAAGGGAATTTGTGCACCGGTAGGTGTAGTCATCAAGATTTTGCCGAGAGATTCCGGGTCGTCGCGCAGTTCTCTGGGATAGCGAACACGAACAGGAAATCGTTCGCGACCTTCAACGGTGGAACTAATCTTCATACCACCAATAGCGGTTTCTATCGTTTGTTGAACATCTTCTACATTTAAACCATAACGGGAAATTTCATCTCTATCTATATTGAGGTGCAAGTAGGGTTTCCCAACAATTCTATCGGCAAATACCGCTTCAGCCTTTACCGAGGGGACTTTCTTCAAGATGTTCTCTAGTTGTAGTCCAAAATTTTCGATTGTTGTCAGGTCAGGTCCATACACTTTGATACCCATCGGGGCTCGCATTCCTGTTTGAAGCATGACCAACCGTGTTTCAATCGGTTGGAGCTTTGGAGCTGAAGTAACACCGGGTATCTTGGTGACTTTGATGATTTCATTCCAAATATCATCGGGCGATTTGATATGGTCTCTCCAATTGCGGTAATACTCGCCATTTTCATCAGCAATCAGATTTTCGGCTGAAATATCTAATGCCAGTCCTCCCTGATTAGTCAAAGAATCACCTGAAACCGTTAGGAACCGATTGTCCCTATCTACTTTAAACCTTTGCCTGCGCCCCTTTTTATTAAGGATGTATTCGGATTTGTAGTTAATTATGTTTTCATACATTGAGATGGGGGCAGGGTCAAGGGCAGACTCTACACGTCCCACTTTGCCCACTGTGAGTTCTACTTCGGGAATGCTTGTCACAAGCATATCCAATTGACCCACCACTTTACGGTTGTATTCAATACCGGAATGGGGCATAGAAGTAGGCATCAACAAAAAGCTTCCTTCATCTAGCGAAGGCATAAATTCTTTTCCCATACCAGGAAAGGTGTGCACAGCTCCTGACCAAACATTGGTTTCGTCAATATTCCAACCCACTTTTTCAAAACCTTTAAAGACGAAGCCAAAAATTGTGCTGAACCCTAACCAAATATTGGCAGCCAAGACAATAAGTAGTGTGGGAATCAGGAGAAACTTGACTTTATTATCAAGACACCATCTAAGGATTCTCTTATATTGATTCTCCAAAAGCGTAAATCCACCGAGAATAATTCCCACCAGTAAGGCCACAAAGATGAAGTTGAGCAAGAGAGACTGTGATGCACCCAGCGGCAACCAATACTTGGCCAAAAGCCAAAGTACCCCAAAGAGAACAATGATCAACTCTGCATAGTTGAATAGAAATTGGAGGGGTTTAGAGAAGCCTTCTTTTTTTGCTTCAAAAGTGTTTTTTAGGGTGCCTATAGCACCAAAAAGGGTAAGCAATACACCACCCCAGACCTGACCAATAATTAAGGCTGCGATTCCAACTATTACTAAAGCATAGCTTCCGAATTTTTTAAAGAATGTGGTCTTGATTTTGAAACCAAAGAACCAATGGGCCAGCGTTGGCATGATAATTAAACTCACTATTAAGGCAGCTATCAAGGCAAATGTTTTGGTAAATGCCAAAGGCCCAAATAGTTTCCCTTCTGCGGCCTGCATGGTGAATACCGGAATAAAGCTAACAATGGTCGTAGAAACAGCGGTGAGAATGGCAGAACTGACTTCTGAAGCACCGTTGTAAATGGTATCGATCA
>JBBDSB010000669.1:0-2517 GCA_040905205.1 Cyclobacteriaceae bacterium | reverse complement strand
TAGTTGGTCCAGAAGCCAATTAGAATCATACCGTTTATTATCTAAAATGAAGGCATCCTGCTCCATTTTTTGGAGTGGGATGCTTTTTTATTATACCTTTCAGTTAAAATTGACTGTTATTTATTCTAAACCCAATAAAACATGTTTTCCAAAAAATTCTTATGTAGGCCACTTCCCCTGTGGGTTTACCTGATTGCCTCTTTTTCTTCCGGGTTGCTATGTGCTCAACCGATACCATCCTCTGATAATCTATGGCAGGAACAGGTTCCTTGGGAAGGGGTTCCGGATTATTTTCAGAATTGGGATTACCCTGATTTTCAATTTCCAAAGAAATTGGGCTTATGGGAAAAAGAAAGCATCCAGGTAAGGACCACTTTAAAGGAACTTTTGGGAGACATACCGGAAAGGCCGCAGGACTTAATGGTGGAAACTATTATTAAAGAGGAAAGGAATGGTTATATTTTTGAAAAATTTGTAATTGACAATGGTATTGATTCTCCGATTCCCGGATACCTGGCCATTCCTACAAATGTTGAGGGAAAGGTACCTGTGGTGCTCGGATTGCATGGACATGGAAGCAGTAAAGACAATATATTCGGTTTCGATTCAGGAACTGCACAGGATGTAATGGCACTTTTAATCTCCAATGGATATGCGGTTATGGCGATTGACAGTTATTTTAACGGGGAGAGACGGGGTAATGGCCCGGCTGGATCTAATGAGATGCAGCAAAGGGCAGATCAGGAACATTCCCTTTTTAAGGCCCACCTTTGGTTTGGCCGTTCTCTCTGGGGAATGCAGCTTCGGGATGAACAAATTGCCCTGGATTACTTGGTTAGTCGCCCAGAAATCGATGCGGAGAAAATTGGGGTAGAAGGAATGAGCATGGGCAGTACCCGTGCCTGGTGGTTGGCAGCCTTGGATGAAAGGATTAAAACGGTGGTAGGGGTGGCCTGCTTTACCCGCTATAAGGAGTTGATGGAACAAAGGCAACTCAGCGCCCATGGCATGTATTATTTTGTTCCCGGTATGTTGAAGCATTTTGATACCGAGGCGGTCATGGGTCTGATAGCACCGAGGCCATTCCTTGTCTTAACAGGAGACAGCGATAAAGGTTCCCCTATAAGTGGGATGAAGGTTCTGGAGAACAAACTGAATTCGATCTATTCCCTGTATAAGGAAAAAGATCATTTCAAGAGTATTATCTATGCCAATACCGGACATGTTTTTACGGATGAAATGAAACTGGAAATGTTGGATTGGTTTGATAAATACCTTAAATAAATCTCCCGGGATAAATCCAGCTGAAGAAAGTCTGTAATCCCCCATTTTCGTAAAGGATATGGACAATTTAAATTAAATTTTAAATAGGAAAAATGGTGATTTTTTTGTTTTCGAAAAAATTTGCCTTAGACCAAAAGCGAAAAAACGGCACAAGGATGGGATTAGCAATATTTATCTGCAATCACGCAAATAATAATACAACTGATTCAAAACAGGCATTTGATAAAATGATCTTTGAAGTCTGTATAATTCAAAAAGATGTAAAAAGGGGTTGTTTACTATAATTTATGAATTGTGGTTCCAGTTTGCGGAAACCTTAGGGGGTAGTTTTGCTTCCAATTGCTAAAGCAACCGGCACACCATAATACCGGACTGCGACTTTTTGTCCTTCAGGTAATCGTGGAGTAGCCTCTGCGAGACTTCCACTTTCATGGAATTGGTGCTGGCGTGCAGAATGTGTATCGTGCTATTCCGCTCTCTCCGGGCAGCTCCAAGGTTTTCTCTACATAGGGTGGTTCGAGAAACCAGCAGCCAATTTCCAAAGCCAGGTTATTCATAGACTGGTTGGAAAGATCCATTTTCGACAGCCGAAGCAGGATGAAATCAGTCGGTTGCTTCTCTGTCCAATGAGGATTTGGCATGGGAGAAAACGGTGGGTTTGAATAAGGGACTTGATTTTGAATTATTTGATAATAAGGTCTGTGGAAATATAGAAGATTACCGGATTACGACGGCCGATTTGTTATGGAATATGGTCCTTCCCAGGATGACCGGATTCTCCCAAATCACCACCAAATTGGGTGAGGTAGCCAATACGGGGGTGGAGTTGGTCATAAATGCCACCCCGATCGGTGTCGGTATTTTTGATGGCGATGCAAAACGCGATGAGGCTTAAAAATTTTACTTTTCGGTTTTTTATTGATTCCATTCAGCGTGGTAAGAATTGGTATATGGGGGCCAATGCCACATCAGGAATTGCCCCTGTTTGGTGCACCGGATAAAGAATATTTCCTCTTCCTTTTTAGTCAGTAAAAGGTCAGCTTTATCCCTGTCCTATTCCTAAATGGTTACTGGCATTTTGGAAAGGGTTTAGTAAGCATACCAGTCCGCCCTCGGTAGATTCATCGGTGATAATCCCTATATTCTAAGCAGGCCGCCGGCCTTAACTATCCCCTTTAAATTCTACCCAAAAAAACCTCATCTGGATTAAACTACAAATTTTTGTATTTGTTA
>JBBDSB010000668.1:0-2519 GCA_040905205.1 Cyclobacteriaceae bacterium | reverse complement strand
AGTTGGTATGGGACCAAAAAATTATCCAATCTGGAACAGAATATTTACTTCACACCACCTTAGTGGGAGTTGAAAAAAAAGAAAAAGAAAAAACAAGCTGTATCTTTTGGAACAAAAGCGGTTTTCTGAAAATAAAAGCAAAAAGAGTGATAGATGCGTCCGGAGATGCGGATTTTTCGCATTTGGCCGGATATTCCTATGAAATTGCAGGTGAATCAGAGCCTGCACAGAGTATGACTACCACTTTCAGAATGAGCAATGTAAACCTGGAAAAATTTGCCCAGCAGGGGGGCAAAAAAATGCTCAACGAAAAGATGAAATTTGCATTTGAGACCGGATTGCACCCCTTGCCAAGAAAGGATGGTTCAGCCCATGAAATGTGCCAAAAAGGATGCATTTCGACCGTGGCTGTGAAAGTAGTGGATTTATCCCCCTTAATTCCTGAAGAACTCACCAGGGCGGAAATGGAAGGTCGAAAGCAGGCATTTGTATATGAGGATTTTTTTAGGAATGAAATTCCCGGTTATGAGGATTCGAAAATTATAGGCCTTTCCCATCAGATCGGGGTAAGAGAAACTAGAAGAATTTATGGGGAATATGTACTTACGAAGGAAGATTGCCTTTCTGGAGCTATACCCCGAAACAGTATTTTCCTTTGTGGCGCACCTATAGAGGACCACAGAAAAGGTAAAAATGGTGAGGATGAAACTTTTTGGGAATATATCCCCAACAACGGTATATATGGGGTTCCTTATGGAACAATAGTTCCAAAAGGAAGCGAAACCGATTGGGTAGTTGGCCGTTGCTTTTCGGCAACCCATGATGCGCATGCATCCTGCCGTTCCATGGCCCAGACCATGTCCATGGGAAAAGCAGCAGGGCTGGCCGCCCTACTTTCACTGAAAAAGGATACCGCTGCCAATTTGGTCGATGTAAATCTGCTCCGTTCCGATTTGGTACGGATGGGGGCAATTTTGGAAAGTCCGGATAAAATTGCGGATACATCCAGAACGGGATGGGAAAATAATTCTCAGAATAAGGAATAACCAGTTATGCTTCCTTATCCAGAAATACATCAATCACCGTTTCTATCTGATATTCAATAATAATTAATAGGAATAAAACGACATATAAATCCAATTTCTTTTTGCAAGTGTAAAGACTTCAAGTGAGAAAATAGGATAACCAAGGCCATTATGCAACCAGACAAACCCCCATTTGTAAGAACAGTTTTAGGAGATATCCCCCCTGAAGATCTGGGACTGACCTATTCCCATGACCATATTATCATAGATGAAAGTTTCCCTACCCTGCAAAATCCATTGTTTTTATTGAATGATGTGGATAAGATTTCCACAGAACTGCAGGATTTTTACCGGGTGGGGGGAAGGACTATGGTGGATACCATGCCGGTGGACTGTGGAAGAAATATTGTAAAACTGGCAGAGGTTTCCAAAAGGTCCAATGTCAACATCATTGCTTCAACCGGGATCCACTTAGAAATCTATTATTTACCCAACCATTGGCGCTACAGTTACACCGAAGAACAGTTAACCCGAATATTCATGGAGGATATCACCATAGGGATTGATAAAAATGACTGCAACGGTCCTTTTATTGACCGCTCCTTCCATAAAGCCGGGTTGATAAAACTGGCCACAGGAGATCAAAAAATTTCCGTTCACCAGGAGAAAATTTTCAGGGCTGTGGTCAATACACATAAGGAAACCGGAGCTCCGATTTTGACCCATACCAATTTCGGCAAAAATGCCCTGGATCAGGTAATGTTACTGGAGAAACTGGGGGCTGATTTACAGCATGTGGTAATATCCCATGTTGACCGGTATATGGATATAGGATATAACCGGGAACTGCTGGAAACAGGTGTAAAAGTGGAGTACGATAGCGCCTTTCGCTGGAAGGACACTCCAAACTGGACATACAAATTAATTGAAGCTCTTTTGCCATCCTTTCCGGCCCAGATTACTATGGGAATGGATGCGGCCAAGCACAGTTACTGGAAATCTTATAATGGTCTCCCGGGATTAAATTTTCTGATACAGCCTTTCAAAACAGATTTGGAAAAGATGGGTCTAGGTCAATATTATGAAAGTATTTTTTATAAAAATCCTGCCAAATTGTTTTCCTTTATCAGAACTAATCTAAAATAGATGAATCAAATCCCCAGTCTGACCAGTTTATTTGTAGCCTGGAATTAAAGCCTCGAGTTTGGAATAAAATGCCCAACAAAATCAAAGAAGGATTTTAAATTTAATTTTCTCCTTTTCCTTGATGAAAAAGTGACCAAAAATCAAGGCTGGCCAATCTACCCTCACCCTAGCCTCTCCCTTTTGTGACGGGACAGGTTCTCACTTAAAGGAGAAGGGTGTTAGATCAGTTTCCATAAATCAATTAATACGCCTATGCCGTGTGTTCAAGTTAAACTCACTAAATATTGGCATCAATGGATTTGGATTCTTGTTCAATTTTAAATGACTTGTATTGAATTGGTGATTTTC
>JBBDSB010000667.1:0-2520 GCA_040905205.1 Cyclobacteriaceae bacterium | reverse complement strand
ACTGAAAATTAGTTTTTTTTCCTCATAATTATGCAACTTTAGGTAATTTAACTCAAATAACCTTAGTATGGACCAAGTCCCGAAATCAAATATCCTGAATCAGGAGATAAGTGCCGAGGAGCTCTGGGTTGCGCTTAAATCGGGAGATAAATATGCCCTTGAGCAATTATACAGGGGGTATATCAAGGTGCTGTTTCAACTTGGCATATCTATTACGGGGGATGCTGATTTTGTCCAGGATTGTATACAGGAGCTTTTTATAGACTTATGGAAGTATAGGGAAAACATCAAAACCACCGATAATGTTAAGCTTTACCTTTTTAGGTCCCTTTCCAACAAAATCAATAAGGAGAAGAAAAGGGCGATGAAATGGAATGCACGTCAACAGCACGTGGCGGACAGATACCCGATCTACCTTGAAAGTGTGGAGACCAAGCTCGTAAATGCCCAGAGGGAAGCGTTGCTCCAGAAGAAATTGGCCGGGGCCTTGAATGAACTTTCCGGGAGGCAAAACGAAGTCATCCAGTATTTGTTTTTTGAAAACCTTTCCTACGAGGATACGGCCAAGCTGATGGGCATCAATCTACGGTCGGTTTACACCTTGGCCTGGAAAGCGCTTTCCGCCCTTAAAAAGGCCATTTTGTGGGTGGCTATTCCTTTGACGATTCTAATTTTTTAAACGGCCCATTCCTGTGTGAAATGCGATAACCTGAGTTTTACCGTATACCCTCGCAACTTGAGGTAAAATTTCAAATCGGAAAAGAATTTATCCGGGAGAGGGTATGGAAGGATCAGGAAATGCCCATAACCCATCCAATCCATTCCAGCTAAAATAAGCTTAAGCTGTAATCGTTTTTTTAACAGGTTTTTGGTCGTTTCAAAAAAAATCTTCACTGCCAAGGATAACTTTTAGAAGTTTGGGGCTTAAATAAGTGAAAGCCTTCTTTTATGAGTAAGACCGAATATACTGTTGAAGATTTTATGTTGGACCCGGAATTCCGGAGCTGGGTGCTCTCCCCCGATGAGGAGGCGAAAGCTTACTGGGAAGATTTTTTGCAAAAAAACCCCGGAAAATACAAGGAGGTGGAACTGGCGCGTAAGACCCTGCTCAACCTGTCCAGAAATGTAAGTGAAATTAGCGAAAATCGCATTGAGGACATTTGGTCTAAAATCGATAAAGTCATTAACGACCCAAAGGAAGAGAAAGCAGAAAGGAGGATAATGGCCATAAGTTCGGAAAGTACCCTCAGGCGCTTTTCTGATAGGCAGCCAAGGGGTTACTATCAGTCCAGCCAGCAGTTTTACAGAGTGTCCGGGATATTGGTATTCGCATTCTCACTTGGTCTTTTGTTCAACTTGACCCAGCAACCTACAGCGCATGCACCAATGGAGGCCCCTTTGGTTTATGAACAGCATGAAGCCCCCCAGGGGGTAAAATCCAACCTTACTTTGCAGGACGGCTCCAAGGTGATACTCAATTCAGGTAGTACTTTACGTTATGTCAAAAATTTCCAGCCTGATAAGCGGGAGTTGTTTTTGACCGGAGAGGCCTACTTTGAAGTGGTTAAGGATTCCTTAAGGCCATTTATAGTAAAGACAGGCCCTGTTTCCACCACCGCTTTAGGCACCTCTTTTAACATTAGCGCTTATGAAAATGAAAGCCACGTTGTGGCCCTTCTCACGGGCAGGGTTAACGTGACGCTGAATTTTGAGGAATCCCATCTAATTGATTTGTATCCCGGAGAGGCATTGAATGTTGAAGTAGAGAATATGGCGCACAGGAAACATAGGTTCCAGGAAGAAAAAGTGCTTGCCTGGACCAGAAAGACCATACTTTTTGAACAGACGCCAATGGAAGAAGCCATCAGGGTATTGGAAAACTGGTATGGAGTAAAGATAGAAGTGCATAATCGGCCCGGCAGGGGTGTGCTCCTTTCCGGAAAATTTGTGGACCAGACGCTCAAAGGTGTCCTGGAGGGACTGAGTTATTCTGCCCGCTTTGATTTTCAGGTGGATAAGGACCGGGTCACCTTAAAATTTGAATCATCAACTTAAACTCCAAACTGCCTATGTAACACCCCTTAACATAAAATCAAAGGCCATGGATGTTGGTGCATCCATGGCCGAAAATATCCGGTCACAGAGACGGCAATCCCTGTGTCGGTAAACGTTTGCTTAAAACAATTGGCATAGCCCAAACAAACCATTCAAAGATATGAAAAAAACCATACTAAAGCATGTATTGCACATGACCAAGTTATTCTCCATTGCTTTCCTTTTCCAGTGCCTTACCATGAGTCTCCTGTTGGCATGGAACGGAAATGCCCAAGTCAAGAACATTGAGGACGTCACGGTATCCCTTTCCCTGGAGGACGTGAAAATTGAGCGTGTTTTTCGTGAACTGGAAAAAAGCACGGGATATAATTTTGTATTTACCAACAAAGAGCTAAGGGATATTCCCAATGTAGGGGTAACTTCGAACAACAATTCCCTCTATAATGTGCTTATGAGCTTGGCAAA
>JBBDSB010000666.1:0-2523 GCA_040905205.1 Cyclobacteriaceae bacterium | reverse complement strand
TGTAGTCGGTAACTGAATATGCACCAAAAATGGTAATTAGGAATGCACCAAAAATGGCAACAGGAATGCACCACTTTGTAAATATAAGTTGGTTATTGCTGTTGATCAAAGAAAGTCTTTCTATTTTTCATTCTATAACTTTTTCCAGATAGATTTATAATATCACAATGGAACAGCAACCGGTCCAAAAGTGCTGTAGCCAAGACCTCATCATCGAGCATTTTGGCCCATTCCGAAGGGCTTTTATTTGTGGTGATAATGAAACAGGTGCGTTCATAAACCTGATTGACAAAGTTGAAAAGTGCGATGGCCACACTTTTCTCGACAGGAAATAGCATGATGTCATCCAGGATGATCAGGTTTGCTTTCAGTAATCTTTTGTATTCGGCCATTGCCGTCCGGGTCATTTCCTTGAGCTTGAGGATGTCTGTAAGTTCTTCCATGGTCTTAAAATAGGTTTTGTATCCTTTTTCCACAGCATCGGCCCCAAGACCGGCCGCAAGGAACGTTTTACCTGTTCCCGAAGGGCCCATCAGCATAAGATTGAAACCCTGATCCAGCCAGTTCAACTCCCTCAACTGGTTTATCCTTGTCAGGTTCAACCCGTTTTCTGCCCGGGCATCATAAGTGCCAAGGTCATTTTTAAGCGGAAGGTTTGCAGCTTTTCTTCGTCTGATAACTTCGTTTTTCAACCGCTGTGCGGCCTCATGCCGGAGCAGTTCCAGGAAAAAATCCATGAAGCCCGAGCTCTGTTTCTCTGAGCTGGCAACAACTTCGGGAAGTCCGGCAGCCATTCCCGTGATTTTAAACTGTCTGCAAAAGGCGTTGATCTGTTCTTTCTTTTCCATTTGGGGATTGCGTTTTGGCCATGGGCCTCCCATTCTCAGGGGAGCCCATGGCAGTTGTTGATCATTTGTTTTTTTTGTTTTTTGTATTCACGATTTCTTCATATTCCCCGATGTTGCTTTTTTCAGGCTGCACCAGGGCATTTTCCGGCATTTTTCCGCTCAGGGGATTCATAATCCTGATATTGGGTTCCTCTTTTGTTTTGGTGTGCTGGAGCTCAAGAATGGCCTTAAAATCCGATGCGCGGCAGATGGATTTTTCAAGGCAGTATTCCAGGGTAAGCCCTACCTTTTGGGGATCCACCCCTTCGATGGCCTTTTGGATCATGTCGAGCTGGTCCCTGATATACCGGGGCTTTTCTTTTCTGAGCAATTCCATCCAGCTAAGGGCCATTTCTTCCCGGGCAAACAGCCTGGCCGCTTTGGCGATCCTTTCATCGATGGACCCGGCTTTATCCCTGGTATGATCGGTTTTCTTAACTTTCTGACCCGTGCCCGCAGGTATGGTGTGGCGGCAGATCTCGGTTTTATCTTCCGGTTGGCTGATGACCAGTTCACCTGCCTCTACGTGTAGGGCGACGCGGCTTCCCTTCCCCTTGTAGGTGCCAAGCGGAAGGGAGTAGAAGTTGCCTTTGTAAGGGATGGAATTGTCCTTCCGGACAGAATAGAGGCCCAGGTGAGTGGGCCGGGGGGAACAGGGCCTATATGGCGTAAGATAAGGTTGCTCAATAAAAATCTCGGAGAAGGGCTCTTTTTTGGTCACTCCGTGGGGCAGTGCGTTGGCCGTGCGGCCGAGCCAGCCCAGGGCCTCATCGTTCAAGGTTTCGATATTGTGGAAGGTACGGTTGTAAAGGAAGTTCCTTTTGACATACCCGACCACGTTTTCGACCTTCCCCTTGCTTTCCGGATCGGATTTCCTGCAGAAGTAAAGGTTGAAGGACTGTTCCCGCGTATAGGCCCTGAAGGTTTCGGTCAGGATAAGGTCCCCGCCGTTTTCGCTGACCATGAATACCTTGTCCTGGTCATAGACAATTTCCATTGGAACGCCCCCGATGTAGGCAAAGGCCCTTTCGTGGGCTTCTATGGCCAGCAGGGAGGTAAAGTAGCCGTCGGTGAACCACACGTATTTAAAGCGGGACCGGGAAAGCGTGAGAATAAAGAAAAACACCTTTACCCTGTTGCCGGATGTGTTGCGCATGTTGTATTCGCCAAAATCCACCTGTGCCTGTTTTCCGTAAGGCAGCTCTTCGACCATCTCGTATTCACGGGGTGCCTTTACGAAGGGCAGGTTGTGCTTGCCCCTTACCCAGAAAACAAAATTGAAAACGGTTTTTTGTGATACTTTTGGCAGGTCATGAAAATGCTCCTTCAGCCAGTCATGCATCTGGGCGGCCGGGGTGTCCCTGAATTTTTCCAGGCGGGACTTCACAAAATCCTCATAGGGGGAAAGGATCTTTTCCCGGTGGGACTGCCGTTCTAGCATGAGCTCATAATCCTGTTCGCTCATGGAAAGGAATTTGCCGACTGTGCGGCGGTCAAGGACCAGTTTTTCGCTGATCTGCCTCTTGGAAAATCCCTGCCTGCTGAGGTGGTGAATTTCGAAATAAACCATAAATTTGTTCAAATACACATTCATAAAATGCTAGTTTTGGTTGACTAGCAAAATAGTCCAAAATCC
>JBBDSB010000665.1:0-2547 GCA_040905205.1 Cyclobacteriaceae bacterium | reverse complement strand
AAAAAAGCGGCCGGGAAGCATGAATTTCTGGAAGCAAATTTTTATATTGAGAAGGTGGGGCATATGGAGGCCTTTCTGGTTAACGAGACGGAGACGGACGTATGGTTTGACGACTTCCGGGTGGAAACCCGGGCTGCCCTGGTGGTGCAGGAAGACCATTTTGACCCCTGGGGACTGGCACTTAGCGGGTTGGAATACCGGGCAGATGAACGGAAGGAGAACCGATATGGGTTCAATGGCAAGGAAAAGCTCCCTGATGCGGGTCTGGACCTGTATGATTTCGGGGCGAGGTTGTACGATCCTGCTATAGGCAGGTGGATGACGGTGGATCCTTTGGGCCAGGAACGGGAGTGGTTGTCACCATACAATTTTGTACAGAATAACCCGATGTTAAGGATAGATCCCGATGGGATGTTGGATGAATATAATTATAACCTGGAGACTGGTGATTTTGAATGGGTTAGTGATAGAGGTGGAGATGAACGACAGTATGTCAATGTTGTAAATAATGAAGGAGATGTCTTAACAGACGGGAGTGTTCCGGGCAATACGGTATACGCATACAAACTTAGAGATGGTGTAGCCTTAACCACTTATGATGCTAACTTGGATGACAGGGCATATAATATAATAAGCGGCTATGAGTATACATTATCAGAATTTCGATTCAGAAATAAAGTTAGAGGTGTAGATGATGTAATTGGCAGGTTTTTAGCTAAAACCGAAAGAGAAGGAAAGGCGATTCCTTTAACGTATTCAGAGGAAGAAAAACTGTATGGTCATACAGTTATGAGATTGAAAATGGCAATTTCATCGATTGATCAAAGTTTTGACGCAATGCCTTCTTTTACATTAGGAAGTGTTTCCCCTAAGAAATTCGGGGTGCCTATCAAAGGTACAGGAGATTTTAATATGTCTCCTTTAAAAGGTAATAAGGGTGTATCTGCTTTGACTAACTCAAGCAGCTGGAATAAATTTTTACAGACACGTAAAGGTGTTTATTCTGGCAAAGGCTGGCAAAAGAGAGCAGCAGCAGATTATTATAATTCAAGCTTTTACAAGAAATGAGAAAGATAGAAAGTCTTATATTCGCAATTTTTGGTTTAATGATTGCAACCTATTGTACAAATAATAATGTTATTGTAACAGTTGGAATTGAAAAAATTGATACCAATGGGGTTTATTTTTCATATCAACATGTAGGCGAAATGCACTCAGCTATTCTTCCTTTAGACCTTTTTGATGAGAATTTTTATTCAACTGATAGCTTGAAAATTAAGATTAATAAGAATAAACCAGAGGAATTTGAGTTTGTTTCAATAGTCAGAAGAAACTGGCCAAAGGAAGAGTCGTATATCACCATCGATACTTTAAGAGAAAAACAATCCCAATATCATTCTATAGACGAAAAGCCGCTGTTTAAAGGAGCAAATGACCATGAAAGTAGTGACAGTTTAGTACAAGTGTTTTTGAAAAAAGAATTGCTTAGAGCCCAATCGACAATACCAGATCGATTAGGGTTGTATCTGATTATCGATCAAGGTGGTAAGGCATCTTTAGGGAAAGTTTATGACTCAAATCCAGAGACAGAAAATATTCTTAGAAATATTGTTGAAACCATGCCATTGTTTAAACCTGGCGAGCACAAGGGAAAAAAAGTAAAGGTCTCTTATTTGGTAGAAATTACAAAGTGAACTGGTACTGGTTTTTTTAAATGGAATACTTATAGATGTAAAGCTAAACAGCCTTTCCAGGAATTATAGACTCATCGTGAATCGGCCTAAGGGCAAGTGGATGACTGTTAACTCGATGGCCATCAAAACCAACTCAATAAATCTCCTTATGCCGCCATGTGGAACAATCCGATCAGGTACAATGATCCAGACGGGAAGTGCCCAGAATGTGAGGAGAAGGTAAAGGACCCAACCGAAGGTCAGGATTACCATTCTACCGGAGGTGCTGATTATACTTTTGGCAATGGGGAATGGACACGTGATGGGGGAATACTTGACGGGGTTACTGTTGAGGCCTCTGGGTTAGAAAATAATGAGGCCGATCTCGATCATGCAAACCTTACGTTGACTATCGGTGGGGGGATTTATGGAGGATTCGAGGGACTTTCCACAAGCCAGGGTTTCTGGCTTGGCCAAAACGGCAAGTATTATTCGACCCAATGGGGTGGGAACCAGTATACAGGAAGCAGGGCCGATGCCTTACAAGCAGCTAGAGCATATAGATTGGCGGGCAGGGCTACTGTAATAGGATCAATAGGAATCGGTGTATATGCAACCAGAGAAGGATATAAACTGGATGGCGGAGAATTTGGATATAATGCGCAAAGTGCAGCTGCCGTCAGTGGGGGAAGTATTTTGGGAGGCATAGCAGGGGCTAAAGCGGGAGTATTGATTGGAGGGGCAGCCGGTTCTTTCTTTGGAGGGGTGGGAGCTATTCCTGGTGTCGTAATTGGTGGGGTAATCGGAGGTTTCGGATTAGGTTTAGGAGGAAGTTATTTAGGCGAGTTTGTTGGGGAGGCTGCAATTGATCAGC
>JBBDSB010000664.1:0-15566 GCA_040905205.1 Cyclobacteriaceae bacterium | reverse complement strand
GTTTCCATTCCACATACATGATAAAGTTTTCATATTGTTTTTCGGACCGGATCACACC
The DNA here is from genome assembly GCA_040905205.1 of Cyclobacteriaceae bacterium. Lineage (GTDB taxonomy): Bacteria > Bacteroidota > Bacteroidia > Cytophagales > Cyclobacteriaceae > Cyclobacterium. The sequence continues at coordinate 15,508 of JBBDSB010000664.1, read as the reverse complement.
AATTGGCTGACCTTCACAAATCAACTCGTCCCCTTTAAACCGCCAGGTTTCCTTTTCAGTATTGACATTTATCCATTTTATATCAGCTTCCTTGGATTTTTTACCTTGAATCAGGCTTTCCAAGCCTTGTTCTTTTCCAAATTCAAACAGGTATTCCTGAGCAAACATGTTAAAACTAATGCCTAATACCGCCAAAACGGTAAGCATGGATCGATTAAATTGAATCATGATGTATGTTTAAATTAAAAAAAATCAAACCACTTTAGTTACTCCGGGAACCGCAACCGGTGGTACGGCCAAAACCAGATCCCAACGGTATTCTTCCGCTGCAGGTCCCAAATGATTGTCACTTTTCATGGCTTCTTCCCAGGTAATGGTTTGCCCGCTATAGCCTACCATTCTTCCCAAAATGGCCAACATGGTACTGTTCGCCATCAATTCACCTTCATTGATCGTTTTCCCGGACCTGATTGCAGAAAATAATTCTTCATGTTGCGTTTCGTAAGGGTTATTGCTTTCCCCCTCATAATCCCAACGCGTGGCACCCTGGGTGGCATGGATCCTTTTGCCGCTATCAATAAAAGCATGTCCTTCGGTACCGGTAATGTCCACTTTATTAACATTGGAACATCCCTGCTGTTGACGACTCATATGAACCCCTTTTATATTGTTTTCGAATTCATATTCTATGGCAAAATGATCAAAAATATTTCCCCATTTTTCTTCTGTTCTTGATTGGCGCCCTCCTGTTCCGGTGGCCCGGATGGGTAATTTATCCCCTAAAGCCCAAGACATCAAATCCAAGCTATGGACCATCATTTCAACGATATAATCCCCTGACAACCAGTCGTAATAATACCAGTTTCTCAGTTGATACTCCATCTCAGACCAGTGATGCTGTCGGGGTTTGTACCAGAGGCCTCCACCGTTTCGGGCGGTAAACACATTGGTAACTTCCCCGATTTCACCATCTTTTATTCTTTGGAATAAGGCCCGCTTGGAAAAATCATAGCGATAGGTAAAGCCCGAAACCACTGACAGGTTTTTTTCCTTGGCCTTTTTGGCCGATTCCAAAATGCTTCTAACACCGGGAGCATCCACTGCCACAGGTTTTTCGCAAAAAACATGTCTCCCAGCATCCACTGCTGCTTTAAAATGGGCCGGGCGGAATGCGGGAGGGGTAGTCAAAATAACTACATCTACGCCTGCATCCAGAACCTTTTGATAAGCATCAAAGCCTACAAATTTATGGGCATTGTCCACTTTTACCTGTTCCGGATTGATCTTTTTCAGGGATTCATAAGATTCTTCCAAATAATCGGAAAATATATCGGCCATACAGGTCAATTCCGCATCTTTATCTGCCTTCAAGGCCTGTGCTGCAGCTCCTGTCCCCCTGCCACCACAACCGATCAACCCCACTTTTAATGGAGCTCTCCGTGCTGCATGACTGGGATTAATGGAAAAGCCTAATGGCAATACCGTACTTCCTATTACAGCGGTACCCGTAGACTTTAAAAATGATCTTCGATTGTTTTTATCTAACATAATCTGTTTTGGTTAATCCATTTTATTAGGGTGATAAAACCTTTATTTTTTTATTGATTTGCTAATAAGGCGTAAAATACAATTTGTCTTTCCAAGTTCAAACACTTTTTATACCAAATTCAATGTAGGTAAGGATAAAAAGATGGGTAATTACCATCAATCAACAAAAAATAATATCTTTGAATCTGTACCTAAGAACAATAAGCCCTCACCCATGCCAGAACCTTTAAAAAATAGAAAAACAGTCGACCAGACATTCATTTCCAATATCCAAGGAGAGGTATTGACCGATGATTATACTTTGGGAATGTACAGTACCGATGCCAGTATTTATCAAATCCGACCGGTAGCCATTGTATTGCCCAAGGATGAAAATGATGTGCTAAAAACGGTACAATGGGCTAAAGAAAACGGGATTTCCTTGCTTCCAAGAGGTGGGGGAACCAGTCTGGCGGGACAAACAGTAGGGCATTCCATCATCCTGGACTTTTCCAAATACATGAACCAGACCCTTGAAGTTAATGAAAAGGAAAAGTGGGTAAGGGTACAGCCTGGAAAGGTAAGGGATGTATTAAACGAGGAATTGGCCCCCCTGGGCCTTCATTTTCCAGTGGATCCCGCCACCTCCAGCCGGGCCAATGTAGGTGGAATGGTGGGCAACAATTCCTCCGGAACCAAAAGCATCATTTATGGCAAAACCGTAGACCATATTTTGGAGGCCAGGGTATTATTGACCGATGGTACTCGGCTGGAACTCAATAAAAAGGAGCCTGCAGCCTATGAGGAAATTGCCCGGCAGGATAGCAGAGAAGGGGAAATTTACAGGGATTTCAAAAGCCTGGTCGCCGAAAACAGGGAACTGATAAAGGAAAAATTTCCCAAAGTCATGCGAAGGGTGGGCGGATACAACCTGGACGAATTCATTGACACCGATCAATGGAACCTGGCTAAATTGATCACCGGAAGTGAAGGCACCCTGGCCACTACATTGGAACTGAAGCTTAACCTGGAGCCTCTGCCCCAATTTAAATCCGTTTGCGTTGTTCATTTTGCCGATTTACTGGAGGCGATCGGCGCCGTGACACCCATCCTAAAATACCAACCCTCTGCGGTGGAAATCCTGGATAAAATTGTGGTCGATCTCAGCCGGGAAAACCTTACTACCAAAAGACATTGCCATTTTATAGAAGGGAATCCTGCCGCCATATTGATCGTGGAATTTTATGGTGAAAGTGCTGAAGATGTAATGGAAAGACCGAAAGCCATGATCAAGGATCTTCTAAACCAGGGTTTGGGTTACGCCTATCCCTTTTATCCCCAGGGACGGGAATATGAAGATGTCTGGCTGGTAAGAAAAAAAGGCCTTGGACTGATGTTGGGATTAAAAGGTAAGAAGAAACCTTTGCCTTTTATTGAAGACGCGGCCATACCCACACCCTTCCTGAAGGAATACATTGACCGTACCCTCCAAATATGCGAAAAACACGGCACCGCCGTCTCCATGTATGCCCATGTCAGTGTAGGGGTAATTCACGTGAGGCCCATACTGGATTTAAGGCAGGCAGAAGATATCGAAAGGCTGAAAAATATAGCCGAAGACACTTTTAAGTTGGTCATGGAATATGGGGGATCCTGGTGTGGTGAACATGGAGATGGACTGGTAAGAAGTGCCTTTAATGAACGCTTTTTTGGCAAAGAACTTTACCAGGCCTTTATCCGGGTAAAACGTTTGTTTGACCCCCAAAATTTAATGAATCCCGGGAAAATTGTGGAAGCCCAGACCATAGAACAAAACCTGAGGTACGGGACCGCTTATAAGGACCAGCCGGTCAAGACGGCCTTCTTCTACCGCACCGAACAGGGTTTTCAAGAATCTGTTCACATGTGCACGGGAGTTGGGGAATGCCGGAAGCTTATCGGTGGGACCATGTGCCCCAGTTTTAAAGCCACCAGAGACGAGGAACACTCTACCCGGGGAAGGGCAAATGCCCTGAGAATGGCCATGTCGGGTCAACTCAACGGACAGGGACTGGCCAGTGAGCGGTTACAGGAAACCCTAAGTCTGTGTTTAAGCTGTAAGGCCTGCAAATCCGAATGCCCCAGCAATGTAGACATGGCCAAGATGAAAAGCGATGTCATGCAATTGTACTATGATAAAAATGGTCCAAAATTAAGGGACAAATTAATCCGGGATGCCCCGAAAATGGCCAAAAAATTTGCAGGGAATCTGGCTTCCACCATCAATGCCATTCAGTCTTCCCCTATATTTAAAAGCAGCCTGGACAAACTAGCGGGATTTGATAAACGGAGAACCCTACCTCAATATTCCAAAGAACCATTTTTTCAATGGTTTGAAAAGAATAAGGTCAAAAATATCAAGAGCGATAAAAAAGTTGTCCTTTTTGCGGATACCTATCTCAATTTTCACGAACCAAGTATAGGGATGGCCGCCATGGAGCTGCTTAATGGCTGTGGATATGAGGTCATTCTGGCCAATGTGGGTTGCTGTCAAAGGCCAAAAATTTCCCATGGTTTTCTCAGGGATGCCCAAAGGGACGGTCAATCCACTGTTGAGAAATTGATCGGGTACATTGACCAGGGCCTGAAGGTGGTGGTCTGTGAACCCAGTTGTGCTTCCGCCCTGAATGATGATTTTCCGGATTTATTGGCCGACAAAGAAGTGGGAAGGAAATTAGAGGAAAATATCATGATGATAGATGTGTTTCTTTCCAAAGAAATGGAAGCAGGAAACATTAAAGTCAAATTGAAGCCCAGAGCAGAAAAACTGTATCTCCATGGGCATTGTCATCAAAAGGCCCTTTACGGCACCCAGGCTATGAAAAACACCCTGGCAGAAGCAGCCTCCCTATCTGAGATTCCTTCTGGTTGCTGTGGCATGGCCGGATCTTTTGGTTATGAGAAGGAACACTACGCCATTTCCGAAAAAATAGGCAACGAGATATTATTCCCCACTTTAAAGGAGCTTCCGGAAGGAGCTTTGGTAGCAGCAAGTGGTTTTAGTTGCAGACATCAGATCAATCATTTTACAGGCATCCAATCCAAACATTGGGTAGAATGTGTGGAAATCATAAAAACATGAAAAAAAATAGAAGAACGTTCATCAAACAATCCGCAATGGGGGCAGCGGGATTCCATATTGTACCCAGCCATGTGATCAGTGGTCTGGGCCATACACCGCCCAGCGATAAATTGAACATCGCCGGGGTGGGGATAGGCGGAAAAGGCCGTCCCAATCTCCAGGCCATGAATACAGAGAATATTGTAGCCTTGTGCGATGTGGACTGGAATTATTCCCAACCTGTATTCAACGATTTTCCCAAAGCAAAAAAGTATTATGATTGGAGGAAAATGATGGATGAAATGGGAAAGGACATTGATGCGGTGATGGTGGCCACCCCGGACCACACCCATGCCGGAATTACCGCCCGGTCCCTGATCATGGGAAAGCATGTGTATTGTCAAAAACCCCTCACCCACTCTATCTATGAATCCCGGCTTTTAACCCAATTGGCTGCCCAATATCCTGTGGCCACACAAATGGGCAACCAGGGAAATTCCGGTATAGATGTGCGGGAAGTCTGTGAATGGATATGGAACGGGGAAATCGGCGAGGTCAAAGAGGTACATACCTGGACGGATAGGCCCATCTGGCCACAGGGTCAGGAAAGACCTGGTCAGGAAATGAGCCCACCGGAAAGCTTCAATTGGGATTTGTTTTTGGGACCTGCTCCTTTTCGCCCTTACCATTCAACCTATACTCCCTGGAATTGGCGGGGTTGGTGGGATTTTGGCACCGGCGCTTTTGGCGATATGGCCTGTCATGTATTGGACCCGGTGTATGCTGCCTTAAAATTACGGTATCCTATCCAAATTGAGGGCAACTCTTCCCCCATGAATACCGAAAGTGCGCCACAATCCGAGCAGGTGAAGTTTCATTTTCCGGAAAGAGAGGCCATGGATAAATTGGCCCTGCCGTCGGTGGATGTTTATTGGTATGACGGGGGTCTTTTACCTTACCGTCCTGACTTGCTACCTGAAGGTGCCGATATGATGGCGGATGGATTGGGAGGTTGTGTTTTTGTAGGCAGTAAGGATACCCTATATTGTGGGTCCGGGGGTGTAGGAAGAAGGCTGCTTTCAGGAAGGGAGCCCAAAGTGCCGGCGCTCCTTAGGCGAATTCCAGAGGCCAGGGGCTACAAAGACGGTCCCCATGAACAGGATTGGATCAGGGCATGTAAGGAATCACCCAAAAACAGGGTGGAAAGCAGTGCTCACTTTGCTTATTCCGGACCATTCAATGAAATGGTCCTTTTGGGTGTATTGGCTATCCGACTCCAAAGCCTCCATAAAACCCTGGAATGGGATGGTGAAAACATGCAGTTTACCAATATTGGTCCAAACGATTCTTTAAGGGTGATTAAAAGCGATGATTTTACCATCAGAAACGGACGTCCATCATTCGATAAAAAATATGCCGAAATGAATGCTTTGGAAACGGTGGAAGAATACATTAGGCATACCTATAGAAATGGCTGGGATTTACCCAATTTGGGATAGGCTTCCCCAATCTTCGTGTAGTTTTTATTTTTTTATATGAAGCGCCAATTCCTTAATCGGATTGATGTCGGTTGGGGGTTTCACTTCAATACCTGCAAATTTATGGGCACCATAATTTCTATTTTATTAATTTTTCTGTATTTTGACATAAAATTTATGGAACGACAATGCCCTCAGCCAGTTGTTTAAGTAAATGATTTTGGGATAATGGTTCTATTAACAATTTTTAAACAATCCTTATATCAAACCATCTTAATCCGGAATGCCCACTAAAACTTTCCCTCAAGACGTCAAAATTTCTTCCCCAAAACGGGTGCTTAAGGTGATCGATGCCGTGGCATTGATCGTGGGCATAGTGATAGGTGCCGGCATATTCCGTACCCCCTCATTGGTCGCAGGAAATGTGGATAATGAAGGGGTGATGCTGACGGCATGGCTTCTTGGTGGTTTAATATCCTTGATTGGTGCCCTCTGTTATGCCGAACTGGCCACTACCTTTCCGAATACAGGTGGGGATTACCATTTTCTCATGCGGGCATTTGGCAGGCGACTGGCTTTTCTGTTTGCATGGGCCAGGATGAGTGTGATCCAAACCGGTTCTATAGCCCTGCTGTCCTTTATATTTGGCGATTATGCTTCGCGGATTTATCCCTTGGGAGAACAATCCACCGTAATTTATGCTGCCCTGGCCGTAATTGGACTTACGGGAATCAATCTGCTGGGAATCATTATGGGAACAGCCACCCAAAAGATGCTCACCGGATTGGAATTATTGGGCATATTGGTGCTGATTATTATTGGATTGGTATTCAATTCTCCCGCTGAAGCGCCCTCAACGGTATTACCGGGATTTTCCGGTTTTTCAAGCTCCATGGGACTGTCCATGGTTTTTGTCCTGTTGACTTTTGGAGGCTGGAATGAAGCAGCTTATATCTCTGCGGAGATGAAATCCAAAAAGAAAGCCGGCCAAAAGCAGATCGCATTGGCATTGGTAATGAGTATATTGATCATTACAGGCGTTTATTATTTCATCAACCTGGCCTATATCCAGGTTCTGGGATTGGAAAACATGGCCGGTTCAACGGCCGTGGCCAGCGACCTGATGCAGGTGGTGGTAGGAGATGTGGGTGCCTGGATGATTTCTCTCCTGGTAGCCATTGCCGCTCTGACCTCCGCCAATGCGACCATTTTCACCGGGGCCAGATCCAATTTTGCTCTGGGAAGGGATTTTAAGATTTTCGCCTTCATGGGCAAATGGGATTCCGAAAAGTCAGGTCCTGTTAAAGCCTTTGTAACCCAGGGGGCCATATCCCTGGTATTGGTAAGCTTTGGCTTGTTTTCCCGCGATGGTTTTGAAACAATGGTTGATTTTACTGCGCCGGTTTTCTGGTTTTTCCTCATGATGGTAGGGATTGCCTTGTTTGTCTTAAGAAGAAAATTCCCTGAAATAAAACGTCCCTTTCAGGTACCTTTATACCCCATTTTGCCCCTGATCTTCTGTCTTAGCAGCAGCTATTTGCTCTACTCCAGTATCGTGTATACCGGTTGGGGTGCTTTGGTGGGGATTGCTGTTTTGTTGGTAGGGATTTTGATGATGTTTATTTACCCTGAGCAGGCGAAAGAACAAAAATAGAATTTGCCAACGAATCAGAAAGATCATGGACCTATTGAAGACTCTCTATTATCCACTTTTATTGACCGTTGTTTTTAGCTTCCAGGTGAGGGCACAGGAAGATCCCCCTTTCGTTTTGGATGTTCCTTATGTTCCCACTCCCGAAAAGGTGGTAACGGCCATACTGGAATTGGCCAAGGTAAATGAATCGGATGTATTGTATGACCTGGGTTCCGGAGATGGAAGGATTCCGATTGCCGCTGCAAAAACACATGGCATCAAGGCTGTAGGCATCGAACTCAATCCCGAGCATGTGCGGCTTGCCAAAACCAATGTAAAAAATGCGGGGGTAAGCGATAAAGTTGAAATCATTGAAGGAGATATTTTCAAAACCGATTTCATTGAGGCGACGGTATTGACGCTCTATCTGTTTCCTGAAATCAATGAAAGGCTCAAACCCAAAATCTTTAACCTGAAATCAGGAACCAGGATCGTTTCCCATAAAATACGATATGGGAAATTGGAAACCTGAAAAGACGGTAAAAATCAAAGGGCCAGGCGGGTCCGATCATGTTTTATACCTTTGGAAGGTACCCTGAAATTAAACTCATATAAAAAAATTATACCCTATTATCCATCTTTAAAATAATGAAACATGAAAACCATTCAACATTCATTGCTGGCCTTGACCATTCTCCTCTTTGTCCATACAGAGCTCATTGCACAGGATGTGGTCTACGTACCTACCAAACAAAAGGTGGTGGAAGCCATGCTGGACCTGGCCAAAGTCCAGTCTTCGGATATCGTATATGACCTGGGATGCGGAGACGGACGGATCGTCATTACCGCGGCCAAGAAACACGGAGCCACCGGAAAAGGTATAGACATTGATCCGGAACGGATCAAAGAGGCCAACCAAAATGCCGAAGAAGCACAGGTAACCGACAAAGTAGAATTTGAGTTGGCCAATTTATTTGAATCTGACTTCAGTGAAGCTTCTGTGGTGACCCTTTATTTACTGAATTCGCTCAATGCCAAGCTGCGGCCAATTCTTTTGGAACAATTGAAGCCGGGCTCAAGGATTGTATCCCATTCCTTTCATATGGGAGATTGGGAGCCTGATCAAAAAATCATGGTAGAAGGGGCCACAGTCTACCTTTGGACGGTGCCGGAAAGATAAATGCAATAAAAGCAAATCTATAGATAGATATTACCCTCATTTAAAATAGATGGTATTTCAGACCTCCGAAAAACTGTTTCTGGTCCATCGATATTTAGAAATAGAATACGCCACCGGCAAAACCTACCAACTAAATTTTGCGCTGTTCGGTATTTGTAATGCCGAACCCAGATGAAATGGGTTTGTAACCCTGGTTTCGTGCACATCCGGGGATTGCAAATCCCCATTATCTGGCCCACGGAATTACAAATTCCGCAGAGCGGGTATTTGGAAATAGAAAACGCCACCGGCAAAATCTACCAACTAAATTTTTAAAGCCCAAACTGCCTCAAGTGATGGTCCACATGCATCCAAACCACCATGCCCCATTCTTTGGTATTTAAAGGCCCAAAATATGGATGTGGAGCAGTAAAAGTTTTACCCTTTTCGGTAAATTGCCTCAAATAGGATTTAAAAAGTAATTTCTCTTTTTCAAATTCCTCAGGGTCTATTTTTCCTTTGGTTTCAAACTGCTCTGCAGTTTTGACATTTTTAGGAAACCAGGGTAAAACATGAAGAATTAAAAATTTTAAAGCTTTTTGCTTCAAACTGCCGGAAAGGACCGGCTTGTTCCAGGCTAAAATCCGTTGATTGGCCAAATTACAGTGGTGAAGCATTTCGGTAGCGTTCATTCTTCCCCAGGCAGGCATTTTATCTGCAGGCAATTCAGCTAACCGTTCTAATAATCTTTCTACTGCCGAGCTATCCAGGACCGTTTGCCGCATGTCTACACCAAAACATCCTTAACCACGTGCCCATGCACATCTGTCAACCTGAAATCCCTGCCTCCAAAATGATAGGTCAATTGCTTGTGTTGAATACCCAATAAATGGAGTATGGTCGCATGTAAATCATGTATACTTACAGGCTTGTCCACCACCCTGTACCCGTATTCATCGGTCTGTCCATAGATGGTCCCACCTCTTATTCCTGCTCCCGCCATCCACATACTAAAGGCCGAGGGGTTGTGGTCCCTTCCATCTTTACCCTGGGCAAAGGGCGTCCGCCCAAATTCCCCGGTCCACACGACCAGAGTTTCTTCCAAAAGACCCCTGGCTTTGAGGTCCTTAAGCAGGCCGGCAATGGGCTGGTCCACGGCATGGGCATTGCGAGCATGCCCATCTTTCAGATTTTTGTGCTGATCCCAGCGGTCAATGGATTGGCCTACCAAAGGACAGGTCAATTCCACAAAACGAACCCCCCTTTCCACCAGCCTTCTGGCCATCAGGCATTGGGTGCCATAACTTCGGGTATGGGGATCATCGTCCATCATTCCATACAGCTTTTGAGTGGCTTTGGATTCACCTGAAAATTCGGTCAATTCAGGAACTGAAGACTGCATCCGGTAAGCCAGCTCATAATTTTTGATGGCCGCTTCCACATCATCCGGTAAGGCCCCCTGGCTTTGATCCATCCTTTTTATAAAGTCCAACTTTTTTCTTTGGCCAGCTTTATCGGAATCACTCGACCCAATATTGGCAACGGGTTCTTTGCCAGCCTTCATAATGGAAGCCTGGAAATCGGCCGGTAAAAACCCGTTTTTAAAATTATCCACCCCACCTGGGGGGACCAATCCTCCATCCAAAACCACATATCCCGGTAAATTATCGTTCTCAGACCCCAAACCATAATTGACCCATGCCCCCATACTGGGCCTTCCCTGAAGACCGCTTCCAGTATGGAGAAAATAATTGGCGTTGGTATGTTCAGGAAAATTGGAAACCATGGACCTTATTAGGGCCAAATCATCCACACATCGGGCAATATGGGGAAACAATTCGCTGACCGCCATACCTGATTCTCCAAATTGCCTGAAGGCCCAGGGACTTTGAAGTATTTTCCCGTTGTCTCCAAACTGGGTAGCATCAATACTGAATTTTGGGTCCATTCCATTTTCTTTGGACAGCCTGGGTTTCGGATCAAAGGAATCGACCTGTGAAACCCCTCCGTCCATGTATAAAAAAATCACATTTTTTGCTTTTGGAACAAAATGAGGCGTTTTAGCCAATTTTTCCAGAAAACCCATGGATTTTTTATCGGAGGATTTACAGGCTGTTCCCAGGTTTCCCATTATTCCCATCAAAGCCAAAGACCCAAATCCACCACGGCAGATTTCAAGCATTTCTCTCCTGCTCATGGGATAATTCAATAAAGGTTTATGTAGGTCCATGGTTACATCAGGTAAATAAATGATTTCATATTGAAAACGGAATGGCAGAATTCCTTCCAGATTTCCTCACTTTGTAATAACATTTCTCCATGAATATCCTCTGAACTCCCCATCTCAGTGATAAAGGTTTTAGCCAATTCGAGTTCCTTTTCAGTGGGAGGTCTTGAAAAGGCCTGTAAATAAATGTATTGGATCCGGTCTTCTATTTTAGAAGCCGGAACATCCAATATAGACCTGGCCATCCACCTGGATTGTTCCATCATAAAGGGATCATTCATGAGAAACAGAGATTGGGAAGGTACATTGGTCACATCCCGTTTTCCAAATGTCGTAAAAGGAGTGGGCCTGTCAAAAGCACCCATCATCCTATCCGGGAAATTACGCCGGACTTCCAAATAAATGGACCTTCTTCCGTTGCCATCGATAGGGCCTGACTGCTGGGGCCTACCCCTGCCCTGCATAAAATCAGTCAGGTAAACCGGAACGGAAGGTCCGTACATTTCAGGGTTTAGTGTTCCCGATACTGCCAAAATACCATCTCTTATGGCTTCTGCCTCCAGCCTTCTCACCGGATAATGGGCCAGGTACAGCTTTTTATCATCCAATTGATTTTCCAATCCCTTAGGGGTAACCCTTTGGAAGGCATCCGTTTTTACCAGAGCAGCAATCAGTTTTTTGATGGACCACCCTTCCTCCTGGAATCGTAAGGATAAAAAGTCCAGCAATTCAGGATGGGAGGGCAATTTCCCCTGAAGACCAAAATTATCCACTGTTTCCACTAATCCTGTTCCAAATAAATGATGCCATATCCGGTTGACCATCACCCTGGAAGTCAAAGGATTTTCAGGTGATAAAATGATCTCCGTCATTTCTTTTCTACCGCTGCCCTTAGAACGGATGGGATCCTGGTCAGAAAAAATTTCGGACAAAAATACCCGGGACACTGTGGATTCCTTTGTTTCCAGGTGGTTGCCTCTAATAAATACCGGACTTTCTCTACCGAATCCTTCAGTAACCCCATTAAAAAAAAGGCTGTCTTCAATCCCCGCCAAAAGCAAATTTAACTGGAAAAGGTCCTTTTCCAGATTCGGGGGATTTCTCTCCAATTTGCCTTCCCGGATCAAATCATTGAGTAAGTCGACTTCCTGAACGGTGTTCTTTTTAAGTCTCCAGTTTTCCAATGCCTGTGTCACATTCCCTGTTGCCGTGGGATGAGGTAATATAAAATCCGATTCCTCATTGTAAGCTGTGGCGAATAATACTTCAATGTAATCTTCACTATTTTGCCCGTAATTATGCCGTACATAAGATCCTGGTAAAAATTCGATATATGCCTTTCTTCCTTTCCAATCCCCCACATCAAAAACAAAATCCTGCCAGTCCTCATTGTTGACCTTTTGGTCCATTCCCCCATAAATTGGGTAACTGATTAACTGGAAGTTGTCCATAATGATGCGGATACTTCCTCCCTTTCCCCTGGCTTTTACGCCGATGTACTTGCGATCGATGATAAAATCCGGAGACCGAAGTGCCCCAAATATTCCTGTACCGTAGATTCGGCTTGAAGCCATGCCGGAATCTAGCTTCACCAGGGTATTATTCTCATCAAAGATGGGTTGCCCAAGCGTTGTTTTATCCCCAAAGGCCAACCCGTCTGCCTGCCAACCAACCAAATACTGGTCCCGGAAATCACCCAAAACCCGGAAAGGCCTTTCGGTCCCGGCATCAGCGGAATCCAGTTTGACCAACCTTACCTGGAAGGCATCGGATTGGCTCTTTTTCCATTTTTTGGCAAATTTCTCCCTGATGCCACTTTTCAGCTTTTGGGCCGCTTTGAGATTAAGATTTTTCATTTTTTCATCACCCAGAGGTACAGGAGAAAACCGGGTGCTTTCCAGGATGCCATAGGCGGCATAATAATCTTTTGTAGGGATGGGATCAAACTTATGATCATGGCATTTAGAACAGGAAATCGTCAATGCCTGGAAACCTTTTCCGGTCACATCAATCATATTGTCAATCCTATCCGCTTCATCTTTCCTAATATCCACCGGGCTGTGGCTACCCTCTGTCATGGTCAGGAACAAGGTGCCCAGGACGGATTCATTTTGTCCGGTTTCGGGATGGTACCTGGGGGATTCCAGCAGATCACCCATCAGCTGTTCTTTGATCAGCTGATTGTAAGGGACGTCTTCATTAAAGGCCCGGATCAGGTAATCCCGGTAATGCCAGGCCCCCTGGATCGAAAAATCAAATTCATGCCCTTTGGTTTCGGCATATCTGGCCACATCCAACCAATGCCTGGCCCATTTTTCGCCAAAGGCGGGTAAAGAAAGATAATGGTCCACCAAATTATTGTAGGCTTCTGGGTTGGGGTCGGTGATAAATTCCCTGATTTTTTCAGGAGAAGGTGGTAAACCGGTCAATACATATGAAAGCCTTCGGATCAAGGTATATCGATCTGCTTGGGCCGCGGACAACAGTTCATATTGATCCAATTTTTCTTGGAGTAATTTATCCACTCCTTCCTGAAGAGACAGGTCAGCGACCGATTCTGGAATTTGGGGGGAAAGGAAAGCCCAGTGGGGTTTGAATACCGCGCCTTGTTTGATCCATTTTTTTATCAGGCCAATTTCCTGCTCCGACAGTTCCAAGTTGGAAGAAGGTGGAGGCATTCTTAATTCCGGATCATTCTGGGTGATCCTGCTCACCATCGCACTTTTGGATAAATTGCCGGGATGAATGGCAGGAAAACCGTTTTCCAACATTTTGGTGGCCCCTTCTTCGGTATCCAGTCTTAAATCAGCTTCCCTGCTGCTGGGATCCGGCCCATGGCAGAGATAGCAATTTTGAACCAAAATAGGCTTAATATGATAATTGAAATCGACCTGGGCAGGCAATTTTTCCGGCTGTTTTTGTTTACAGGAAATGCACCATAAAACCAAAAGGCCAAAAAATGTAACCAATCGGATAGGGAAATTAACATTGGATGTGGAAGATAACATGCCCTATAAACGGTTATATTCAAAATAAATAAGGGGTTATTCTTTTAAATTTAAGGATAAATTTAAAGACATCCATGGCTTGGTGTCAATTTTTAAAAAATTAAAGCCGGAGTGTCTTCTACAAATCAACTTGGTCCCGGATCAGCTTTTTTAAATAATTCAAACTAAAAATAATCTGATGCCTTTAATCCATGAGCTCATCGGATTTTTTTAAATCCAACAAAAAATATCATGAAACCGATTGCATTGTATTGTTAATATCATTATGTTAGCACCAAATTAGGTTTGGTATGGATAAGATATCTCACTTAGTTATGATGGTTAAAGGCCACATATTAAAACAATAGTTTATTGATTATAACCCAAAAACAAATGAAACAAATGTTACAATCGCATCATTTAAAGGGTATAGCGCGATTTTGCCTTACCCTTGGAATCAGCCTATCGATGGGGGCCAGTGGTATGGCAGCCACGAATGCAGAAAATGCCCGCATGGAAAAGCCATCAGCAGAAATGGAGGCGTTGGCCCCTTCCAGGGCTGAAGATATTACCGTCTCAGGAGTAGTCACCGATGAATCCGGTGAGGCCATTCCGGGAGTCACTATAGTGATTTCTGGTACCGGGACAGGAACAGTTACGGACATTGACGGAGGATACTCCATTACCGTACCGGATGAGGCGGAATTGACCTTTTCCTATGTAGGCTTCGTCACCCAAACCATTACCGTAGGCAACCAGTCCGAACTGAATGTGGTTCTTTTAATGGACACCGCTTCCTTGGAAGAAGTAGTGGTGATCGGTTATGGTACTGCGAGGAAACGCGACCTCACCGGGGCGGTTTCCTCCGTTACGGCAACCAGGTTGGAAAACGAGAACCCCAATTCTGTACAGGACGTGCTACGAGGTAACATTGCTGGCTTGAACGTAGGCCTGAATACTTCTGCCAAAGGTGGAGGAAGTCTGGAAGTAAGGGGTAGGACTTCCCTTAATGCCGGGTCCAGTCCACTAATCGTATTGGATGGAGCGATCTATTATGGGCAATTGTCGGATATCAACCCAAATGATATTGCAAGCATCGACGTGCTGAAAGATGCCAGTTCCGCTGCCGTATTTGGTGCTAAGGCTGCCAATGGAGTGGTTTTGGTAAACACCAAAAAGGGAGCCTTAGGCAAGCCGCAGGTGAAAATCAATACCAACTGGGGAATGGCTACCATGGCCAAAAACGAACCGGTATACGGTCCGCAGGGATTTCTTTCTTGGAGAGAAGACGTAATGGAAAGCATCAATGCCGGAGGTTTTGAACCTTACCGGTTTTCCAATCCCAACACCCTTCCTGCAGACATCCCTTTGGAAACCTGGTTAAATTACGATGGATC
>JBBDSB010000663.1:0-15580 GCA_040905205.1 Cyclobacteriaceae bacterium | reverse complement strand
CCTGAGATTCAACCTGATTTAAGAAAAAATCGTCATTCCGAGATGCTTCGACAGGCTCAGCATGACGATCGGATATGCGTCAGCAGGGCCCCCGCTCGTCACCCTGAGCCTGCCGAAGGGTCCCATGCGGACCTCAACTCCTAAACCTACCAAAAAGGGTTCGCTTGACGATTTGGTCGGTTTTTTAAGTCGATCTTAACCTGAACTCCTATGTTTTGCTGTTTTTACTCATCGAATCCATAAAAAATTATGAATAAATTTAACCTTCCAGCGCTATCCGTTATCCTTTTTGTTTTCTTTAGATGCAGCCCTTCTGAAGATAAAATAGTTTTTTCGGAAAATTTGAAAAACTATCAGGTAACGGACAGCATTCCCATTAATCCTGACTGGTTCAATGCTGAAAAAAAATTGGTGGTGGTTTCTAATACCATTGTGGAATACATGCAGCGCATCAAAATCGAGGCGGCCAAGAAGCAGTTGGAATCAGGCCGAAAAACGGTGAATGAAATCATGGATGATGTAGGGGACCCCAAAGCCTTTCGGGAGGTATTTAAAAAGTACACCGATATGTCTCCCCTGGATTACAAGGTGAAATTTGCGGGTTAATCTCCAATGGCTCATTTTCCGGCATTTTTAATACGCCATAATTTTAAAGCAAAAACCTGATCCCTGTGATTCTATCAGATCAAATGGGGAAGAGTTCCCACAGTGATATTAATGCGGTACGAAGTGAACTGGACCTACTCACATCCCGGAATGAATTTTCTTCTTAATAATAAAGCCCCGCCTTCAGGGCTCCAATTTCAGCTTATTCCTCTGTTAACCCTGATTTGTTAGCCAAAGATATAATGCTGCCCCTATTTCATTGTGAATATAAAAAGGGATCACCCCTGTAAAAATTTAATTTTCAGGAATGATCCCACCCAACCTGGCATATAAATTATACCGGGCTAAAAACCAGGGTAAACTTAAACCTAATTCTATATCCGATTTAAAAATAAAGAAATATGTCTAAATTTTTAGATATGCTATCAATACCTAAAAATCCCAGCCAGACCCGTATCTGTCGGCATTTTATCCGGGGGCATCACCACGACTTTACCGCCCATCTTCATCACCAGCTCACCCATATCATCCAACAGGTCATCTACTCTGGGGTTGTCCATGTCTTTTTTCTGGGTGTTGCCCGTGACTAAATTGGTGATGCGTGCTGCTATGATCCTGTCAGCCTCTACCAGCAGGGTTTCGATCCTTCCTTCCACGGCGGCCACTGCCAGTTCCTTGTAATCATCCGTTCCTTTACCCGCTGCTTTTGCCTGGCAAAATTGCCCTGCCTGCCTTTCCAGATTTGCCAGGTAAGATGGCTCCATTACCTCCCAAGCCATTTCAGCCAATTTTTCCTTATTTACTGAGGAAGGATTTACCTGTATACCATCTGACAATAAAGCGCCATTTTTATTCACCTTTTGAAAAAGATGATGATGTTCGGGTAATGCGGCCAAAATCAAGGGCAGGCGGGAAGGCTTAGAATAATGATCTTCCACCGATTTTGCCACCACCCGGAAAAACCGCTCCGCATCCTGATCCACCTGGTCTTTTTTCCCTCCATGACCATGGTGCATGGCGCTGCTCTCCCCGCCTGCTCCTCCATAAGAGGCTACGGTGGTGTGCTCGTCGGTCAATTCTTCACCCAAAGCCTCTTCAATGGTTTTTGGTGTCTCAGCAGAAAGTTCTATTTCATCCAGAGCGTGTCTATTTCCTTCATACAACTTAAATTCATGACGGCTTAGGCCCAAAAGGTGGTAGCGATCCGTAGATTGTAAATATTTCCGAAGTGGTTTGGTATGGAAACTATCGGCCACAATGGCCAGCATATCTACAGAAACTGGTAATTTTACGACTTCCAACAGATCATTAGCACAAAATACTGCCAACCCATCCCGACTAGTGTTCCAAAATTTAGGGTTTTCAATGAGTTCTTCTAAGGGAGCCAGGAAAGCTTGCGTTTCATCTGAACTGTATTTTTGCAGCAGGGATTGCTCCATTTCTTTTATAAGATTTTTAAATCGGATAGGGTCTTGTCGGTTGTCCGGGTGGTTCCGGTAAGTTGGCATATAAAGCGAAAGGCAGGGTGCTTCTTCTTTCGCCATTAAATCCTGAATCAGTTTTTCGGTTATTAACTGCATGGGTCTGTTTTCTTTTAATTATTAAAATAAAAAATATTTGTATTTATTAATCATTTTTATTCAATTTAGGCACAATAGTTATGCCATTTTATTTATATTTCATTATTAAATCTGCAGGAAAGCTGAGGCGTATTCTTAGCCAAAAATGGGGTAATAATTTTATATGGTAAAGTATCGATTATTTGAAAAAAATCATTGAAAATATTCTTCAGTGATATTTTATATAATTTAGTATGGTAAATGACCATATTATAATTTAAAGGTAAGTTATGGAAATCCAACAACATGCAAAATCAAACAAAGGCTCATTCTTTATAGAATCAGACGGGAAAATTATCGCTGAATTGACCTATTCCAGGGCAGGTGAAAATTTAATAATAATCGATCATACTGAGGTATCGGAAACGCTCAAAGGTGATGGCACCGATCAGGCTTTGGTCCTAAAAGCGGTGGAATTTGCCAGGGCCAATCAATTAAAAATATTGCCGCTTTGTCCATTTGCTAAATCAGTCTTTGAGAAAGAGCCGGGATTCAGGGACGTGCTCTCAAAGTAAGGTTTTCTGAGGCGGATGAAATCAGCCGGATTACCCGAGGACTTTTAAAGAAAAGACGATAAAGCTTTGGAATATTTTTAGTGAATTTCTGTTATGGATCCTGAAAAAAATTCAGATGGATCCGATGAGCCATTTACCATGTATGGCCATTATAGCTATGCGAACTACCTGCAATGGCAGATGGATGAAATGGTGGAACTGATCCAGGGAAAAGTATTCCGGGCAGGTGCAGCTCCGGGAAGGATCCATCAGGAGCTTTAACTAAAAATGGCCAGGAAATTTGCTGATTACCTAGATGACCACCCCTGCAAGGTTTTTATTGCGCCATTTGATGTCCGGCTTCCAAATGAATCTCAATTGCTTGAAAAAATTGATATCTTTGTCCAACCGGATAAATGTGTGGTTTGTGATACCAACAAATTGGATGAATGGGGGTGCTTGGGTGCCCCGGCTTTGGTTGTGGAGCGGGCTTTTAATCCTATATTTTTCTTTAGTCTTTCCTGTTCAGATAGGGATAATATCCTCAATGTAAAATATGCAATAAAATTATATTTTATTGTAATTTTTTAGATAAATATGGCATTAAATTTGATATGTATATAACATATATAACTATCATAATTGAAAATTAATATGAAAAAGCCCTATAGTGCACAAATATTTACAGCAGCAATAATGGTCATGCTGACCCTATTTGCCGGAATTAGCATCTCTCATGCCCAATCCAATAATCCTGGGCCAAAATTTGGTATTAAGGGAGGCCTGAACCTTTCCCAGCTATATGTTGAACAACCCAATGTGGAAGATGAAAACATGAAAATGGGCATTCATTTTGGGGTATTCGGCAAAATTCCCGTTAACAGTTTTGTGGCTGTACAACCCGAGGTATTGTATACCAACATGGGTTCCAAAATCTCATATGGTGGATCTGATTTCGAAAACCTTTTCGGAATTGAATCCGGAGAGATCAGGTTTAACCTGAACTATATTCAGGTACCGCTCACTTTGGCAGTGAATTTAGGACCTTTAAATATTCATGCAGGACCCTATTTAAGTTATTTGCTTTCCGCCAATGTAAGTGATTGGGAATCATCCGATGCTAGCCCCACCGAAGTTAGGGAATTGGATACAGAAGATTTTAACCGGACAGACTACGGAGTAGTATTAGGCGTAGGATTTGATATCAAAGGCGTTAATGTTGGTGCAAGATACAACTTCGGAATGAGGGAAGTAGGTAAGGAAGGCCTGGCCGGAAACCTGACTGACAATTCCAAAAATTCAGTGGGACAAATATACCTTGGATTTGGATTTTAGTTGAAAGGTTGCTTCACCCATTAAACCTTGCTTTCACAAAGAGCAGGGTTTTTTTAGGTTATTTTTTTAATTGATCCACGTCTAATAATAGCATCTCTTCCAATTTAAACCCTATAAAAACACTTGAGGACTTCCAGGCCTCGATGGTTTCTTAATATTTCTATCACCCGAAAGAAAAGACCTTTGATCCGCCCCTGGTTAAGAATTTTTATTTTGCCAACATGCCTTGGACCAATGATTCCTGTAACTGGGAAATGTTTCACGGAAAACGAAAATTCCGAATACAAAAGCCTTGGCATCAACCCTGTAAATTTAAAATTTGCTGGGATGATTCCGTTAGGAAATAAATTTATTATTAATAAATAATAGGGGTTAGAGGTGGATTATTTTTGTTTATGGGTACGCCTGGCCATTGCAAATGGCCTTTTGGTAAGCTTTTTCTGTTTTTAACACCGAAAATATTAGGACGAAGTTATAAACTTCGCCCAGCCTGTTCTTCGCCAAAGCCTGTACTTCACCCAGATTATAACTCAATCAGTCCGCAACTTCTTCCAGTATCCTCTTCATCAATTTGCCTTCAAAATAAACCTTGGATGCCGGTTTTCTCAAAACCACCACCCAAGGCCCTATTTATCGGATAATTCTTTTAATCAAGTTTGAACCTTATTGGTAGTCTCATCTTTACATTTACCGCTTGCCCTCTTTGATATCCGGGATTCCATTTGGGAGATTTCCTGATCACTTCCATAGCAGCCTCGTCTGCCCCTGCTCCAATTCCTCTTAATATTTCTACATCTCCAAGATCTCCAGTTTTGGTCACGGTAAACGTTAGGTAAACCGTTCCTTCAACCTCTTTTTCTTTGGCAGACGCCGGATAGACAAGGTTTTCACTAAGGTATTTGTTCCAGCCTTCCAATCCATCTTTGGGGGTGGGCATTTCTTCTACCACATCGAATACCTCAGCTCGGTCTATTCGTCCAGATATGTCCTCATTTTCTTCTTGATTCAGGTTCGGTTCTTCCTGTTGGAATTCGCAGGAATAGGATACAAACAGCATTCCAAATAAAAGGAAGGCCAATACATACCTGCTCAGGGCAAGCCATTGGGATTTGGGTCGGTTCATCATCATGAGTCGTTTTTTGATTTGAAATTGATTGAAATGGTGTATGATGGCTTTAGAGGCGGCTACGGGCCTTAAAAGCTTTAATAAAAGGCTGGCATAATTGTCTTTGGGATGTTTTTGGGTCATTTTCTGGTCCACCTGGTATTCATGTACCGTCGTCAGTGCCCCTTCCAGGGTATTCAATAATGGGTAAAACCAAATAATTATTTTAGCCAACTGAAATAGGAGAACATCAATACTATGGAAGTATTGTCCGTGAGCAGCCTCATGGGCGATGATCAATTGATGATCCTGGCTGTTTTTATCGTAGTCAGGTAAGAAAATGTTTCTGAAAAAAGAGGCGGGCTCAAAAGTAGGATGGACATGGATTGTAAAATCCCCCTTCAAGATTTTTCCACTGATATTGGTTTTGTGATGGAGGTCTTTCAGTCCCATGAATAAGCGGATCATGGAAATCAAAACGCCAAAAAGGTAAATTCCAGTTAACCCTTCCCATAGTGAAATTCCAGGTATCGCCACTTCGTTACTTTGGGTTCCGACCAACTCGAATTCCGGTAATTGAAAGAAATTTGGTTGAAGGAAAAACCCATTTCCTCCTATGGAGGGGAAAGGCAAGTCCAAAATCGGAAAGAGGAAGCTACCTAATAGTGAAGCCACTAAATAGGCCCTGTTCCACGAAAAAAAGGTGTTTTGGGAAAGAAAAACTTTATAAAATGCCAATAAGACCGTTAGGCAGATACAGCATTCCAGGAGATAGGTAAATAAAGTGTTCATGATGATTTGTCTTTTTTAAAGTCCTCAACAAGCTTTTCCAGCTCTTTCATGTCATTTTCAGTCAACTTTTTCTCTTTTACCATAAATGACAAAACATTTTTGGCAGAGCCTTCAAAATAATTTTTCACCAACCGGTTAAAACTTTTGGATTGGTATTCATATTTTGAAATCAAAGGGCAATATTCATGGGTGTTGCCATAACTTTTATGTGCCAGGTATCCCTTGGATTCCAATTGTTTCATGATGGAGGCAAGAGTGGTATAGGGTGGTTTGGGTTCAGGAAAATTGTTCAATACGTCCCTGACCAGGGCTTTTTCCAGTCTCCAGATGATGCCCATCACCTGCTCCTCATTTGCGTTCAATGTTTCCATAATTCAAAGGTAACTATTTATTTCTTATTTCCTACGAATTTTTCGTATTTCTACGAATTTTTTGTAGGACTCTTGTAATTGGATCTTTTGTCAGTTGGTGTCGGAGGGATGTTTTTTTATTAACCTGAGATTCTATGTTAAGATCGTCTTAAAAAACCGTATAAATCGTCAAGCGAACCCTTTTTGGTAGGTTTAGGAGGTGGGAAAGGGTGTGGCAGTCCCGTCTGGCTAGGGATTCCCACGGCTTTCTCCGCTCAAAACCCTCTCTAAGCCTACCGATGACAGATTTTAAAGCTCACGGGTAAGGGGCCACTGGCATTAGCGAAAAGCCGGTTTCACTGTTGAGCTTCCTGGCGGCTAATGCCCTACAAATGCCAACTCATTTACACCCGAATACAACCGGTCCTATTTGGAAAGCGCCATGCTGAACCTGCTTTCCAATGGTTTTAAATACAAGGCGGCCGACCGGAGGCCTCAAATCCATTTTGAAGCTGTCGACGCAGCGGACAGTATTGGGTTTAAGGTTACGGATAATGGACAGGGAATTGATTTGGAGAAATACGGAGACCAGTTATTTGGTTTTAATTTAAAAGACATTCTCAAATCTTTTAATTCCTAATGCATTTTTAGGGTTAAAGATAAGCAGGACAGCATCGTACACCCAGCGTTCATTGGAATGAATTTTGAGGGTATTCCCAATAACGATAAAAAGAAAAAGTGATGGAAACAAAAATTCAAAATATAACCATTGAATTGGTACAGGGAGACATCACCCAACAGGCCGACGCTGATGCCATTGTAAATGCCGCCAATGCCCAACTGGAAACAGGGGGCGGAGTGGCTGGGGCCATTCACCGCGCAGCGGGCCCGGGCCTGGCCGAAGAGTGCCGCCCCATGGCACCCATAAAACCCGGTGAGGCGGTAATTTCCAGCGGACAACAACTTCCCAACCCATTTGTGATCCACTGCCTTGGACCTGTTTATAATATAGACAAACCATCTGACAAGTTACTGGCAGATTGCTACCGGAATGCTTTGCTTCTGGCAGATGAGCGGATGATAGACACCATTGCCTTTCCGGCCATCTCTACAGGGGCATTCGGCTATCCGATAAAACCTGCTGCTGGTATTGCTATGGACACCATTAAAGAAACGATTCCAACCTTGAAAAAAATCCGTAAAATCCGGATGGTTCTGTTTGACCAAAACGATTTTAAAATTTTCCAAGAAAAACTAGCCCAATTAAATGATTGATTTTACAGCCACATATACCGACCAATACCAATTGACCATGGCCCAGGCCTATTTTTTGAGAGGGAGAAAAGAAGAGAAAGCCATTTTTGATTATTTTTTCCGAAAACTCCCTTTTGGAGGCGGATACGCTATATTTGCCGGTTTGGAAACCTTGTTAGATGTACTTGAAAAATTTCACTTTAGTAAAAAAGATTTGGCGTTTTTGAAAGTGCAAGGCTTTGATCACCAATTTATCAAATACCTGGAGAATTTCAGGTTCACAGGAAAGTTGCATAGTGCACAAGAGGGTGATCTGGTATTCCCCACCCGTCCGGTTTTACAGGTAGAATCCAATATCATTGAAGCGCAGGTAATTGAGACTTTATTGCTAAATCTTTTAAATTTTCAGACCCTTATCGCTACGAAGGCCAGCCGGATGCACCTGGTGGCAGGTGATACAAAACTGGTTGATTTTGGCCTTCGCCGTGCACAGGGGCCAGGCGGATACTATGCCAGTAGGGCATCTGTGATCGGGGGTTTCCATGCCACCAGCAATGTTCGGGCAGGCCAGGATTTTAATATTCCTGTATCGGGAACCATGGCCCATTCCTATGTACAAAGCTATGATAATGAAATAAATGCCTTCCGGGATTTCGCCCTTAGTCATCCTGATAATTGTGTTTTACTAGTTGATACCTACAGCACCCTAAAAAGCGGGGTTCCCAATGCGATTAAAATCGGTAGGGAAATGGCCCAGAAAGGTCAGCAATTAAAGGGAATCCGGCTGGATAGTGGGGATTTGGCTTTCCTGGCCCATAAAAGCCGGAAGATGCTGGACAAGGCCGGTTTGGATCAGGTAAAGATAGTGGCTTCCAATCAGCTCGACGAAAAGGTAATCAAAAGTCTCCTGGAGGAAAAAGCACCCATAGACATATTTGGTGTGGGTACTCAGCTGGTAGTTGGATTACCCGATGCCGCATTGGATGGGGTTTATAAACTGGCCTTTGCAGGCGGAAAACCACGTTTAAAGCTTTCTGAAACCAAAAATAAAATTACCATTCCCCATGAAAAGCAAGTTTATAGAATTCGGAATCAAGATGGTAGTCTGATTGGAGCTGATGTAATCACCCTGCGTAATGAGGAAAATGTCGAGGGCATGCACCATATATTTGAATTGGATAAATTGATGGATTTTAAGGGCTGTAAAATGGAACCCCTCCTTCATCAGGTAATGGAAAATGGAAAAAGGGTGTCTCCTAAAAAAAGTCTGGGTGAAATAGCAACCTTTTCCAAACAACGACTCAATGAGTTACCTGCATCCTATAAAAGATTTGAAAATCCTCACATTTACAAAGTGGGCTTGAGTAAAAAGCTGAAAGAAGAGAGAGAAATTTTGATAAACCAATATAAAAAATGAATGCACTTCTTATAATCGATGTTCAAAACGATTTCATCCCCGGAGGATCATTGGCCGTGCCCGGTGGGGATGAAATCGTTCCGCTTATCAACGGCATGATGGATGGTTTTGGGCTGGTCGTAGCCACCCAGGACTGGCACCCCCAAAACCATATGAGTTTTGCCTCCAACCATAAGGGGAAAAAGCCCTTTGAAGAAATAATGCATCAGGGTCTGGATCAAATACTCTGGCCCGACCATTGTGTGCAGGGGACCTCAGGGGCAGCATTTCATCCCAGTTTGCAAACCGGCCCCATAGAGGCCATCATTCGGAAGGGCATGGATCCTGATATTGACAGCTACAGCGGTTTCTACGACAATGGCCATAAGAAAAGTACGGGACTTACAGGGTATTTTAAGGAAAAGGGCAGTCCCACGCTTTATTGCTGTGGACTAGCAGCCGATGTCTGTGTTTATTTCACCATCAAAGATGCCCTGAAAGAAGGCTTTCAGGTTAAATTAATCGCTGATGCCACCCGGGCATTGGATGAGGATAAATTTGCGGAAATGAAAAAGGAACTGATGGGGCTTGGCATGGAATCAATAGAAAGTGCTGATTTGGCTTTTTAGGGTAGGGGCCTGCCATTCTTTTTCAAGTATGAAAAGGCACTTCGTCCATCCAATTGTTTAAACCTGTTCTGAATTGACAGGGACGATATATTTTGTTAAATTCGAGTAATGGTTTGATTTCATAGTTTTCATTCTACTGTAATTTCAACCCGATCATGACATGCCTTCACCAGAAGTATTTACGCCTTCCCGACTGAAAATAACACTCCTTGGTGGGTTTGCTGTTTATTTAGATGGACAAATTCTTTCCGGTTCGGCCATAAAAGGTAGAAAAGCAAGATCTCTACTTAAGCTGGTGGCACACCAATGTCAATATCAAATGGTGAGGGATCATGCTGTTGATATTTTATGGCCTGATTTGAACCCAGATGCCGCAAACGCACAGCTGTATAAAGCAATCCACCACATCAGAAAGGCTTTTGGAAAGTACTGTAATGAGGCAGCGCATTGGATTAGGATTACCGATGACCTTATACGGATGATTCCTCCGGGTGATTATTTGATATTAATCATCTTGTTTTGTACCTTTAAGAAGACCTCGCAGGTTTCAAAAACCCGTGAGGTTTGATGTCCTTTAAAAATGTAAATTATGACCTTAAGAAAAATTTATATTTCGTTACTTTATAGTTTATTCCAATCAATTTGGTTGTTAAACTTTGATGCAAAGGCACAAAGCACACAGGAGGTATCCGTAGAAGGAACACAGGCACCAGAATTCAGCCTCCCAGACCTGAATGGGGAGCTGGTAAGCTCAGTTGATTACAAAGGAAGTTATGTGGTGATCCATATCGCTACGACCTGGTGCCCGTTTTGTAATGCAGAAGCACCTCATTTAGAACAACTCAACCAGGACTATAGAGATAAGAATGTCAAGGTGTTGATTATTGATGTAAAAGAACCCAAAGATTTGGTAAAAACTAAGTTGAAGGACCGTTTCAATCTGACTTTTCCGGTTTTACTGGATTCGGATGGATCTGTGGCAGCAAGTTTTGCACCTGATGATGTCCTTCCTGATTTGGCCCGTGATGAGGTCATGTTGGCCTCCAATATATTGATCGACCCGGACGGAAAAATTAAATTCTTTTCCTTGTTGGACTCCAAAAACTTTGATGCGAAACTGGTAGATTTAAAAGCCAATCTCGATGAATTGCTTGCCTCAGATTAGCAGCCTTATAATTTGTATTTCCGTTTTTTTGCAGGGAAGCATACTTGCCCAGGTTCAGGAGCGCAGGTTTGTGGAATTAAAAGATGAACCGGAATTTACCATTTCGCCTGGAGAAGAAAAGCAATTAACGATTTCCTTTCTCATTAAGGATGGCTATCATATCCAGGCAAACCGGGTTAATGATGAAAACCTGATACCCTCTGTTTTAACTTTTGAGGCCTCTGAAGAGGTAATCATTGGTGATCCTGTCTATCCAAAACCCGATGAATTTAAGATGGAAGGGGTGGAAGAAGCTTTGCCTGTTTTCGGAGAAATATTGGAAATCAAAGTTCCAGTAAGGACCGCAAACCCTGTAGAGAAGGGGACCTTCCTTATCCAAGGCAAGTTGTACTATCAGCCCTGTGATGCCTCTAAATGTTATTACCCCCGGGAGTTGGATTTTAGAATGAAAATAGCTATACGTTAGGGATTTTATGTTAAACACTAAGGTAATCTCCTCTTTTAGCCCGGGTCATGTCCACAATATTTAATCGTATATTTGTTTTATCTTTTATCGATGCGACTTAAGGGACAAAAAGTACATTAGGGTCTTGAATAGACCCTTTGGATCATTGGCCGATTATGGCAAAAATGAGATTTTATCTAAAATAAAAATCCAAATATCAAGTGAATCCAGGTTTTTTCGGAACTTTTCCTGTATTTTTGATGAAAAACACCTCGGTATGCGTTTTTTAATTCACTTTTTTTTATACTTGAAAAAACCATTTTAATTATCCGGCTGGCAAGAAACTTCCGCCAATCCAATAAACACTTTTCCCTTATGATGAATGGAAACGATCACTTTTATAGATGCTGAAATTGATCCTGTAACCCATAAAATTTTTGATATGGGTGCGGTTAAGGATAATGGTACCTTCTTCCGTGATTACTCTATCAGTGACTTTATTTCGTTTATTCAAAATTCCAAATTTTTCTGTGGCCATAATATCATCAACCATGATATTCGCTACTTCAAAAAAGCAGGCCACCTTTCCTGGATAAATGAAGATCAGGTTATCGATACCCTTTTTTTCTCACCTTTATTATTTCCTTCCAGGCCATATCATGCTTTGCTCAAAGATGATAAATTGCAGACAGATGAGCTCAACAACCCCTTAAGTGATGCCCTGAAAGCAAGAGACCTATTTTACGACGAGGTGGATACTTTTCAAAAACTCGACCCCCAAATTCAGGAGCTGTATTTTTTACTTTTAAAGGACCAAAAATATTTTGCAGGTTTCTTCCACTTTATTTCTTATAGCAGTCAGAATAATGACATTGAAAAAATTATAGAACAGGTTTTTTATTCAAAAGTTTGTGAATATAGCGCCCTGTCAAAGTTGATTTCGGA
Organism: Cyclobacteriaceae bacterium; assembly: GCA_040905205.1. Lineage (GTDB taxonomy): Bacteria > Bacteroidota > Bacteroidia > Cytophagales > Cyclobacteriaceae > Cyclobacterium. The sequence goes on along the minus strand of JBBDSB010000663.1, from coordinate 3,445 downwards.
TTACCCCATCGAATTGGCCTATTGCCTGGCATTGATACGGGCAAGGAACAAATTTTCGGTCACGCCTCCATGGGTACTCAAAAATTTCCCTGAGGTTCATCGAGTCATGTTTTTACTCCGGGGCAAACCTTGCCTAAGGGGTTGTTCCTATTGCAACCAATCACTGGATATCTATCGGGGATTAAAGCGATATTTCGGTTTTGATTCCTACCGCAATTTCGGAGGAGAACCCTTGCAGGAAAAGGCCGTTCAGGCAGCGATTGACAATAAGTCCATTCTGGCTGTATTTCCTACAGGTGGGGGAAAATCCATTACTTTTCAGGTTCCCGCGCTGATGTCAGGAGAAAGCACCAAAGGGCTGACGGTGGTCATTTCCCCCCTGCAATCCCTAATGAAGGATCAGGTGGATAATTTGGAAAAATCCGGGATTACAGAAGCAGTGACCATCAATGGTTTATTGGATCCCATCGAAAGGGCCAATTCCCTGGAGCGGGTGGAGGATGGTTCTGCCTCCCTGCTGTACATTTCTCCGGAATCTCTTCGCTCCAAAACGATTGAACGGCTTCTCCTGGGAAGGAACGTGGTACGCTTTGTCATCGATGAGGCCCATTGCTTTTCTTCCTGGGGCCAGGACTTTCGGGTAGACTATTTATATATTGGTGATTTTATCAAAAACCTCCAGGACAAAAAATACCTGGAGGAGGGTATTCCTGTTTCCTGTTTTACGGCTACGGCAAAACGGCAGGTCATTCAGGATATTCGTGATTATTTCCGGGAAAAACTGTCTCTGGACCTCGTTCTGTTTCAATCCATCTCTTCGCGCACCAACCTTCACTACAAAGTATATCCCAGGAGCAATGAAGAAGAAAAATACCAAACGCTGAGGGATCTGATCGAAGAAAAAAATTGCCCGACCATTGTATACGTTGCACGAACACGAAGGGCCTATTTACTGGCCCAAAGGCTTAGTGAGGATGGCTTTCCTGCCCGTCCCTACCATGGTAGGATGGACAAAACAGAAAAATCAGCCAACCAGGATGCATTCATCAGGGGAGAGATTCCTACCATGGTGGCGACCTCTGCCTTTGGGATGGGAGTAGATAAAAAAGATGTGGGTATGGTGATTCATTTCGACATATCCGATTCCCTGGAAAATTATGTACAGGAAGCCGGTCGGGCCGGAAGGGATGAGCAAATCACAGCAGATTGTTACGTATTATTTGATGAAGATGACTTGAGCAAGCATTTCATCCTTCTCAATCAAACCAAACTTAGCCTAAAGGAAATACAACAAATATGGAAAGCGATCAAGGACATCACCCGGTTCCGTTCCATTGCCTCCCAATCTGCCTTGGAAATTGCCCGAAAGGCGGGTTGGGACGATAACATAATCCAATTGGAAACCAGGGTAACCACTGCCATCGCAGCCCTGGAAGATGCCGGCTATATAAAAAGGGGACAAAACATGCCTCGCATATTTGCAAATAGCATTCTTTCTAAAAATGCCAACGAATCCATTGAGAAGATCAATGCTTCTGACAGGTTTCGGGAAAAGGAAAAGGAGGGCGGAATACGCATCATTAAAAAGTTATTTTCCAGTAAAAGCAGAAAAGAAAGCCAGGACGAAGTAGGTGAATCCAGAGTTGACTATATCTCCGAACATTTGGGCATTGTAAAAGAAGAAGTAATCAATATCATAAACCTGCTGCGGGAAGAAAACATCCTGGCAGATGCCAAGGACCTTCAAGCTTTTATCAAAAAAGGGGAAAACAAAAACCGTTCTCTGGACATTTTGGAATCTTTCGGCAAATTAGAAAATTTCTTATTGAGTGAATTTGAGGAAACTGAAAAAACCTTTCACCTAAAAGCATTAAATGAAAAGGCCGAAACCGCGGGATGCAGGGATGTATCTCCTCAGAAAATAAAAACCATCCTCAATTTTTGGGTGATCAAGCACTGGATAAAAAAGAAGCAACATTATACTTCCAAGAACCACTTAGCCATTCTTTGTATACAGCCGAAAGAGATGCTGAAAAATAAATTGAAGCAGAGGCATGAGCTCAGCAGATTTATAATCGACTACCTATTTGACAAAAGTAACCTGGCACTGGAAAAAGGGTCAAAAGAAGTGCAAGAGACCCTGGTGGAGTTTTCTGTGCAGGAATTAAAAAAACAATTTGAAATTTCTCCAGGCCTTTTTCATAAAGAGGTTTCTGCTTTAGATGTGGAGGATGCCCTGTTTTATCTTTCTAGAATTGAAGCGATAAAAATTGAGGGCGGTTTTTTAGTGATTTATAACCGATTGAACATCGAACGACTGGAACAAGATAACAAAAGGCGTTACAAAATCGAAGATTATCAAAAACTCCAGCATTTTTACGAAAACAAAGTGGAGCAAATCCACATCGTCGGAGAGTATGCCAAAAAGATGATCTTGGATTACAAAGATGCTTTACAGTTTGTTGAAGATTATTTTCAACTTAATTACCCCACGTTTCTGCAAAAGTATTTTAAAGGAAGCAGGCAAAATGAGATCAAAAAGAACATTACCCCTGCCAAATTCAGGCAACTTTTTGGAGAGCTTTCCCCAACCCAATTGAGCATCATTAATGATAATAAAAACCAATACATTGCGGTTACGGCCGGCCCGGGCAGCGGGAAAACCAGGGTCTTGGTGCACAAGCTGGCATCCTTAGTACTAATGGAGGACGTTAAGTATGATCAGCTTCTGATGTTAACTTTCTCAAGAGCAGCAGCCACTGAGTTTAAAAAAAGACTCTTCGGCCTGCTTGGAAATGCAGCCAATTATATCGCCATCAAAACCTTCCATTCCTATTGTTTTGACTTGTTGGGAAAAGTGGGAAGCCTGGAAAAATCCGACCAAATAATTCCCTTTACTGTTGAAAAAATAAAAAAAGGAGAAGTGGAACCAAGTTGGATAAGTAAAGCAGTTTTGGTGATCGATGAAGCTCAGGACATGGATGGGAATGAATTTGCGTTGATTCAGGCCCTTATGGAAGAAAATGAAGAAATGAGGGTGATTGCTGTGGGAGATGATGACCAAAATATCTACGAATTCAGAGGTTCAAGTGGAAAATACCTGGAAAATTTTATCAACGCGAAAAAGGCAGTACAATATGAATTGATTGAAAACTACCGAAGCAAACCCAATCTGATAGCATTCACAAATGGTTTCGTAAAGAAAATACAAGCCCGATTAAAAGAGACTCCTATTATGGCTACTCAATCAGATCTTGGGAAAATTGAAGTGGTAAAGCACCAAAGCGAAGAACTGGTTCTACCTATGGCAAATGCCATTCAAAAAGCGGAATTATCTGGAAGTACCTGTGTTTTGACAAGGACAAATGAGGAAGCCCTTCAAATGGCGGGATCATTGATCAATAATGGTATCCCAAGTAGACTTATTCAAAGCAACGAGGGTTTT
>JBBDSB010000662.1:4370-15650 GCA_040905205.1 Cyclobacteriaceae bacterium | reverse complement strand
CCCTGGTGTATTGATCTTCGATCGTGGTCTGTCATCAATCAAATTCAGGGATAATGAAGCAATAGGTAATTGGGGGTCGTTACTTATTAAGAAACTCCTTTGCAGTCATAACTGGAGTTTTTGAACCATTAAAATCTTTTTTGTTCCGGGTAATGATTAAATCAGCTCCATTGTCCATCGCTATATAATATTGAAGTCCATCTTCGAAATCTTCAAATTCTGATGCTAACGCAAGCTCAATGGTTTTATCCTCGAGCGGAAGGATATTTACTAAGACCTTGAACTTTGATAAATATTTTTTTGCATTAACATCCTTATGATGTTTAGCAATAGAATAATAGGCATTTGCAAAAGTTAGAGACGAAATATAAATTTGAATTTCCTTTTCGTCACTTAGGGTAAATAAATGCTGAGCATCCTTATAGAAAGGTTCCCGTTGGGCCAAAAGATCAATCACGATATTTGTATCGACGAAAACTTTCTCCATCAGGAGTATTTTTTGTCGATGTACTCCCGGTAATCCTTTTTCTCATCATAATCGCTTGGAATAATACCTGTCAGGCTCTCCACAAGCGGACTGACTGATGATTTTTTCCTTGAATCCTGTGTTAATGAATTGAGGTAATTTTCAATGAGTTTGGACAGACTTATTTGTTGACTTTTGGCATAGATTTTAGCTTCCTCAATTATTTTCTTATCCAGGTTTATAGTGAGTTTGGTATTCATATCAAATTTTTTACGTGTAAAAATAATAAATTACTACGTAAACTAAAAGGCGAAGAGGATTTTTCCTGCGTTCCCAAATAGGTTGTTTATTTTTTTCCCTTGCGTATTGTGGGTGCTTGAAATTATTTTGACCACCTACCATATTGCATCCACAGTCTTATAAGGAAATTGCCAGGATGGCCTCTCCCACAATTGCCTTTTGCTCCAGGAGGGAGATTTTCTTTTGGGACCAGTTGGCACCCAGCTCATGGGCCAGGGCTTCCTGTTTGATACCCGGCATTTCACGGAAGCGCTTGATATTGCGTCCCTGGTGTATTCGCTTATGATCGTGGTCTGAGGCGCATGAGTACGTGGAATCTGGACATAAGTTTGGGAATGTAGGTATTTCAGTTCGACGAGTTAATTAATAAACTAAAAACGAAGACCCGGTTGGTTGAATATACTTGATTGATATACTTAAAAATATATACAATTGTGATTTAATATAGATAGCATGAAAACCATATCCCTAAAAATTGATGACTCCGTTTTCGGTAAATGGGCCTGGGATTTTGGATTGGATCATTAAGGCAGAAGACAGGGACCACATATGGGTAGCAAAATTGGTCACAATCCAATATCTGTGCCTCTGATTATTTTATAAATTCCGTTCTTTATCAAGATTTCCATCCCCTATATTCCGTTCCTAAGGGAACAAAATCAATTTGGGGTAAAATTGTAATTTTTTCACTTAATTTTTTTAAATTATGAAATATTTTATAATTAAAAAGAACAGGCACAAAACCGGCAATTGAAAAAAAACCGGCGTATGAAAAGTACCCCTCATTCTACAACAGGAAAGGATATTGAAAAGAAGCTGCCGGATATCTCCGAGCATACCTCAATAGATACGCTTACGAAAGAATCGCCATCGGAGAGCAACCAGATCTCTATACCCAAATTAGAACTTCCCAAAGGGGGAGGTGCCATCAAAGGCATAGACGAGAAGTTTAAGGTCAATGCTGCCAACGGTACCGCCTCCCTCAGTGTCCCATTGCCCATTACACCTGGGCGGCATGGCTTCGGGCCATCGCTAAGCCTGAGTTACAGCAGCGGAGGGGGCAATAGTCCCTTTGGACTAGGCTGGTCGCTGGACTTGCCACAAATAAGCCTGAAAACCGACAAGGGCCTGCCCCGCTATGCCGGTGAGGACGTGTTTGTAATGGCCGGAGCCGAGGACCTCGTGACCTACCTGGTAGAAGACGGTCCCGGCAACTGGGTGCTTGAGGAGCGTAACGAGGGCGAATACACCATCACCCGATACCGGCCGCGCATTACCTCCGATCACGCAAGGATAGAGATGATCCGGCACCCCACTCACGGTACCTATTGGCGAGTAACTTCTTCGGAGAATACCGTCACGCTTTACGGTAGGTCCGAGAAGTGCCGTATTGCCGATCCGGAAGATGCCCGCAGGATATATATTTGGATGCCGGAATTCAGCTATGACGATAAAGGCAACTGGATGCGCTACAGCTATAAAGCCGAAGACCTTGACCAGGTGTCTCAGAGCCTGCAAGAAAGCCACCGACACGACGGCCGCCAGCCTTTTGCCAACCGCTACCTCAAGCGTGTTCGCTATGGCAACGCCGAGCCGTATACACCTGGCCCTGCCCTCTCATACGATCCTTCTGAACCCGCTGATGACACTTGCTACTACGAACTAATTCTGGACTACGGCGAGCACGATGCAGACACACCGGCCCCTGCAGAAGCCAAGCCCTGGCCCGTACGGGAAGACCCCTTCAGCAGTTACCGCTCTGGCTTCGAAATACGTACCTACCGTCTTTGTCGGCGCATACTCATGTTTCATCACTTCCCTGATGAAACAAATCACGATGGGACCGTCTTCGGCAACGACTACCTGGTTCGCTCTATAACACTTGACTACAAACCATCCTCCATCAATGACTCCGGTCAGGCGGAAGTAAACTACTTGGCAGCCGTAACGGCCAGCGGCTACGTTCGCAAAGGCGATGGCAGCTACAGCAAAAAGTCCCTGCCCCCCCTCTCTTTGGACTACCGCCATCTGCAGTGGCGAACCGAAATGCATCAGGTGGGCCAAGCTGAAGTAGAAAACCTGCCCGAGGGCTTTGGAGGTAGCTTCCAGGTGCTCGAAAGCGAAGCTTTTCAGGTCATTTACGAGCAGGACATCACCGACCCCCGCGTTAGCCATACCATTAACCTGAAAGCAGATCGATACGGCAATGTGCTGCAGGCAGCCAGTATTGCCTATGCCCGTTTTTCTCCTGACATGAGCCTTCCCCAGCCCGTACGGGATGAGCAGGCCAAAACGCATATCACCCTCACCCGCAACACTTATACCAATGATGCCATCCGGGAGGTGGACAATGCCTTCGGTGACAGTTACCGCCTGCGCTTGCTTTGTGAAAGCGAAGTGTATGAGATCAGGAACCTGTCCAAAGGTAATGCGTTTTACAGACCTGAAGAGTTTAGTGATGTGTTGGGAAATGTGACCACCGAGATCCCCTACTTGCAGCCTCACTCAAATGCAGTAGAGAGACGTAAGATCGAGCACAGCCAATCCCTTTTTCTTAAAGATGACCTGAGCGCCCCGCTCAACCCCGGTGAACTTGAGCCCAAGGGAATGAACTTTGAGAGCTATGCCCTTGTCTACACCCCGGATATGCTCGATGAGCTGTTTCCTCCTGCCTTCCTTCCTACAGCAGACTACCCCGGTACCGACGCCCATTATGTACATTTTAATGGTGATGCGAATTGGTGGGCGCCTTCCGGCAGGGCCATTTACCTTGAAGAAGGTGAGACTTTAGCCGATGTGCGATCCCGCTTTTGGAATCCCATAGGCTACCGGGATGCAGGAAACGCTGAAGTGCGTATTTCCTTTTACAAGAACTATTATTTCCTCATCCAAAGCACCACAGATGCAGTAGGCAACACTACCCAGGCAGATGTCTTTAACTTCCGTACCCTAAGCCCCGTAATCCTGCGTGATGCGAATGAGAACCTGACTGCCGCCCTGCCGGACGAGCTGGGCATGGTAAAAGCAACGGCTCTGCTTGGCAAAGATCTGGACGGAGATGGTTCACCGGAAACCCAACTTGCCGACAGTCTGGTCGGCCTGAATGAGTGGACGGATGATGAAGAAGCACCTATTCAGGGCTACTTTCAACAGGCCGATCCTGCCGTGATAGATACGGAAGCGGGTAAGCTTTTGAAACAGGCTACCTCCCGTTTTCTGTATGATCTAAATGCCTGGACTGGTAGCCAAAAGCCTGCTGTTACCTGCGGCATTATGTGCGAAACCCACCATGCAGAGCTCGGTTCAGGGCAGGAGGCTAGGTTACAAATCGGCTTTGAATATACAGACGGCATGGGTAATCTAGTTATGACCAAAGTGAAGGCCGAACCCGGATTGGCCAAGCAAACCACCGTAAATGAGGACGGCACGTACACGGTAACCGAAGTAGATACCACGCCCGCCATCCGCTGGCTCGGCAACGGCCGTATTGTGCTGAATAATAAAGGGAAGATGGTGAAGCAGTTCCAACCCTATTTTTCCGTCACTCCTGGCTACGAAGATGCCCCCGAACTCGTAGAAACCGGCCATACCTTTATCCTTTATTACGATAGCCTCGGCCGCCACACCCGCACCCTTTTTCCAGATAAATCCCTGCAGGAAATTCATTTCGATGCCTGGAAAAAGGAGATTTGGGACCAGAACGACATGGCCCTGCAAAGCGAGTGGTACCACGAGCGATTTAACCGCCTGATAGACACCGAACTCACGGCAGACGGCAAAGACCCAGAAAAAGAACAGGAGGCCGCCACTAAGACAGCCAAACACGACAGCACCCCTTCCGTTATCCACTTCGACACGCTCGGCAGACCCGTGCTGACCTTGGCTCATAATAAGCGGCCGGACAACAGCGACGAATTTATACAAACCGATATAGCCCTGGACATAGAAGGTAATACCCTGTCTGTAACCGACCCTCGGGGTAATATCGTGATGGCCTACCGCCACCATATGCTCGGCGGCAGAGCCTACAGCAATAGTATGGATGCAGGGGAAAGGTGGAACTTTGTCAATGCGTTGGGGAACCTGAAACGCAGTCGTGACAGCCGGAACCATACCATCATCATAAGCTATGATGCCATATACCGTGAAATAGAGAAAAAGGTTACAGGTGGGGATAGTGGAGCACCCCTGGACCATGTGTTTGAAGAACTAATTTACGGGGAAGGAAAACCGAATGACAAAGCCATGAATCTCCGCGGTACGCTATGGCACCATTATGATACTTCAGGTAAAATAGAGATAGCCAAATATAATCAGAGGGGAAAGCCTGAAATTCAAGTCAGGAAGCTTCTGCTGGGTTATAAAGACCTTCAAGACTGGTCGCGAGATAACCCTGATAATGCCTTTTTCACAGGAGAAAACCACCAGACCACTATCAGCTATGATGCTCTGGACAGAGTAAGGGTAAAGGTAAACCCAGACGGTAGTTCCGTTTACAATCATTACAGCAGCGGCGGGTTATTGAGCAGGGTAGAAGCCAATATCAAAGATAGAAGAAAGGAGTATGTTAAAAGCATTACCTACAATGAGCGGAACCAGCGGGCCACTGTAATCTATGGAAATGATGTAAAGATTACTCATGTTTATGATAAGAAGACCCTCAGGCAGTTATCCGTCATTTCCCGCCGCAAGAATAATGATCTGCTTCAGGAATTGCACTACACGTATGATGCAGTCGTCACGTTTTTTATGTAGTGCCGGAGAAATATTATGTACCTGTGAGGATCACCCCCGATTACGGATGGGATCCCCCAATACTAATATATCCCAGGCCATTTGAGCCTGTAGAGTTGCCCCAAATCGTTCCCATATTCCCACCTATCTGGATAGATAAGCCTGTATTGGATGATATTCCGCTGGATAGGGACCCTGTTTTCGGAGTAGATACTGATCCGCTTACCCAACCGGAAATATTGCCTGAAGGCTTTAATTACCAAGAAGGCTTCCATACCATCAAAAACGGTATGCTCAGCAAAAATGTCGTCACCTTTGGCAATGCCGTCATACTGCCTACAGGCAATGCCAAACGCATTATTTCCACAGAGGATACCCTTAAAAATCTTTAAAATACTCAACCTGTAGCGACCATGGCATTAATTGATAAATATAATAAAACATCCTACCATCAATTTGATCTGGAAAAGGAACTAAAGGCCAAGAATATATCCGAAATGAGGGTGCGGTATGATGTCTATACCCATTTCCATTCCTTCGTGAATGATTTTCTCAGCCAACTGAACAAAAAGTCCCTGGATGGACTTCTCGATCCCAAGTTTATTGAGGGACTGGACAAAAGCGCGCCCGATCTTTTTACAGTCCTGTACAAGGCCGACAATGTGGTACGTGAAGAGCCTAAAAACGAGGTGGATGTAGATGCCGCCGGTGCTTATTCCGTTTACAATTGGGAGCTGTTTTTTCACGTGCCTTTCACCATAGCCGTGCACCTTAGTAAAAGCCAGCGCTTTGAAGATGCCCAGAAGTGGTTTCACTACATCTTCGACCCCACTAACAACGACAAGACCGTAGCGCCACCTACCCGCTTCTGGAACTTTAAGGCCTTCAGGGAAAAGACAGATGTGCAACTGATAGACGACATTCTAACCGCCCTGAGCGGAGAGGGGGACGATGAAATGAGGACCCAGGTGGAAGCCGGCATTGCCGGATGGAGAGAAAACCCATTCCAACCGCATGCCATTGCCCGCACACGCTTTGTCGCCTATCAGTTCAGCGTCATCATGAAGTACCTGGACAACCTCATCGCCTGGGGCGACAGCCTATTCCGCCAGGACAGTATCGAGACCATCAATGAAGCCACCCAGCTTTATGTACTCGCCGCTAACATTTTGGGTGATAAACCCCAGGAAGTCCCACGAAGAAACAAACCAAGGCCCAAGACTTTCCGTGACCTGCGCGGTAAAACCGATGCGTTCAGCAATGCCCTGGTCGAACTCGAAAACCAGTTTCCCTTCAATGCCACCCAGCCCCTGGCCAGTGACTCCGCTAGCGGGCAGCTTGATACTCTTTTCGGCATAGGAAAAACCCTTTATTTCTGTATCCCTGAAAACGAAAAACTGCTCGGTTACTGGGATATGGTGGCCGACCGTCTGTTCAAGATCAGGCATTGCATGAACATACAGGGCATCGTGCGCCAGCTACCCCTCTTTCAGCCGCCTATAGACCCAGGCATGCTGGTGAAAGCTGCGGCCGCTGGAATTGATCTGAGTAGCGTCATCAGCGGCCTGAACCAGCCCGTATCGCCCGTTCGCTCCAGCCTCATCCTACAAAAAGCCATGGAATTGGCCGGAGAAGTGCGCGCCCTTGGCAACAGCCTGCTTTCCGCACTGGAAAAGCAGGATGGGGAAACTTTGGCCTTGCTTCGCCAGAAACACGAAATACAGATGATGGAGATGAACCTGGATGTACGCCTGCTGCAGTGGAAAGAAGCAGAGTCCAATACCGATGCCCTGCTGAAGTCACGCGAATCTGCTTACCAGCGGTACCGCTATTATCAGATGTTATTGGGCAGAAAGGAGGAGGATTTTTCTAATTGGGAAGCAATAGAGCTCCAGCGGCAAAACCTGCTGGAAGGGGAAACCATTGAAGACAGGGAGTCGGCCTTTAATAGCATCTACCGCGAGATGATCGGTAACTATAGCAGTAACATTGAAATGGAAAATTTCCCTGCTTCAGGCAGATTAGGAGAAGGAAAGTTACACCTGAATACCAATGAAGATGCCGAACTGAACAGCCATCTGCCTAGAGCACGTGATTCCAGATTGGCAGGTTCAGTAGCAGATACCTTAGCAGCAGTACTTACCTTTATTCCTGAATTTAATTTAAACCTTCATTATTGGGGTCTTGGTACACAGGCCGATATTGAAGGAGGCACCAAACTTTCCGATGCCAGTAAGATCGCAGGTAGTATTGCCCGCACCATTGCAGGCTGGGAACAGGATCAGGCGGTAATGGCTTCTAAAACAGCCTCCTACGAACGAAGGGCAGAAGACTGGGCCCAACAAAGTAATCTGGCCGCAAAAGAACTAGAGCATATTGGCAAGCAGATAATCTCCTCCCTCATCCGTGAGCAGATTACCAAAAAAGAGTATGAAAACCAATCCAGGCAGCTCGAGCACAGCCGGGAAACAGACCAATTCATGAAGGATAAATTCACCAATGAAGAACTTTACAAATGGATGCAGGGTGAATTGTCCCGCATTTATTACGACTGCTACAAGTTTGCTTTCGACACCGCTAAAAAGGCCGAGCAAACCATGAAGTGGGAGCTTATGCGCACGGAGATCGATGAGCGTACCTTTATCAGGTTCAACTATTGGGACGGTGGCCGAAAAGGACTGCTTTCAGGTGATACCCTCTACCTGGACCTGAAGCGGATGGAGCTGGCCTACCTGGAAAACAACAAGCGTGAATACGAGCTCACCAAACACATTTCAGTCCGCCAGCTAAATCCCCTGGCACTGCTGGAGCTAAAAGCCATCGGAGAATGTACCATAGAGATACCGGAGTGGCTATTTGACATGGACTGTCCCGGCCACTACATGCGCCGGATCAAGAGCGTAGGCCTTTCCATACCTGCTATAACAGGACCCTACACTAGCGTAAACTGCACGCTCTCACTTCAAAAGAGCAGCATTCGCAAATCCAGTTTGCTGCAGGATGATGAATATGCCCGCCAGGAAGAAGACAGCCGCTTCGCAGACTACTTCACCACCCTTCAGTCAATTGTCACCAGCAGTGCCCAGAATGACAGCGGACTGTTCGAAGTAAACCTGCGAGACGAGCGCTTTCTGCCCTTTGAAAATGTCGGCGCCATCAGTACCTGGAGGCTAGAACTGCCCTCTGAGCTGCGCCAGTTCGACTACAACGCCATTACCGACGTCATCCTGCACATCCGCTATACCGCCCGCGAAGGTGGCGCACTGCTCGGTGACGGGGCTAGCACCTACATTAAGGAAGAACTTCTGGCCGAAGCAGGCACCTTTACCCAGCTCTTCAGCCTAAAGCACGATTTCCCTAACGACTGGCACCAGGCAATTACATCAGAAAATGATTTCGCTACCAGCATCAGCCGTGATTACTTCCCTTACACTGCCCAGGTCGGTGACCTGGTACTGGCGGAAGATTCTCCTTTCCAGCTCTTCTTCCTGGATAAAGAAAAGCATGAACTGCAGCCCGTTACCAGTGCGAACGTAACGGTAGATGATGATGCCCTGAACGACGAAGGCAGAAGCCTGGCCCTCACCATCTCAGGCCTGGATACGGATGGGGATACCTACTTCCTGCTGGTAAATTATGCGGTGGAGGTGTAGTTTTTGTTTCCCCTCAACGTGATCTGGGATGTTTCCAAGGAGGCGCTGGATTACGACCGGGCAGACCCTCCCTATATTATGGAGCGGATCAGCAGGATCAGGGAAAAAGACAAATTCAACCGCCTGCTCACCGTGCATGACTACGAGTTCAATTCATGCCATGGCGAGCTGGTGGACTTTATATCCATAAAGAGCTGGCGCACCAATTTATATTCGCTGATGCTCCGGGGCAGGGCCTTTCATGCCGATAAGCCGATGGTGAACATCGAACACGGAGGATACGAAAAGGGCCCCTACCGCACCTTCGTGGGCAACTACACCAGCCCGGAAACCTACCTGGTCAGAAAATACGAATGCGTATTTTCCGGGGTATACGGTTCCTATTACTGGCAAAACACCTCCTGGAACATTATGGTGTATGATCCATTTGAGGAAGGGCGTGACTTCGAGGCCCCTCGGTTCGATTATTACAAACACCTGGCCGGGTTATTCGATCTTATAATTTCAACGAACTTAGGCTCAGTTACCCCAAAATCATCACCAACAGCCGGGTAGGTGAGGGCAACCTGGCCACCAATGGCTATGCCCTAAGCAACGGCGAAGGACTGTACCACATGTTTATTCCCAAGGACAGTGAGCGGGTCAACGCCGTCCAAACGACGCCGGGCAGTGGTAAATTCAAAATCACCTGGTTCAATATTTTCACAGGCAAATACCAGGAGCAGGGAAGCAGGACCTGGTCCGGCTGGATGGAACTGATCAGCCCCTGGCAGTATCGGGATTCGGTGGTGATCTTTGAGGAAGGGTGAAGTGGTAAAACGAACGTTACCATTTCGTTAAATGATTTGTAATGTGGTGGAAAATGCTGACTAGAGAGTAGTAATAGGTTGATGCTCAAATTTTGAGTATTTTTGTCTAAAACCTCAATTATATGGTTGATTATAAGTCAATAATAAAGCGTAATCCAAATAAAAGGTTTGGAAAGCCATGCGTTCGTGATACCAGAATCACTGTATTTGATGTACTTGGATGGTTAGCAGCTGGAATGACCCAGGATGAAATTATTTATGATTTTCCGGAACTGACGGTTGATGATATAAAAGCATGTCTGGCCTATGCAGCTGATAGGGAGCACAAAATTAAGCTTACTTCATGAAATTGAGCCTGCCTGAGGCAGACAGGCATGACGAGAACGTCACAGGGAGGGATGATTATAAAACACCTGCCTGCCGGCAGGTGCGAGATTCCCCCGAAAAAAGCCTGCCTGGCCGGTAGGCAGGTTCGGGGCAGGCTATGTGGCCTCCTATGAAAATCAAAATTTAAACACGTGAAATTGCTGTTTGATCAAAACATTTCTTTCCGCATTACAAAAAAAATAATGGATCATTTCCCTTATTGTAAGCATGTTTCTGATTTTGGATTAAATGATTCAGAGGATTCTGATATTTGGTATTATGCAAAAACCAATAATTACTCAGTTGTAACATTTGATTCTGATTTTTATGATATCAGTTTGATTAAAGGTCACCTCCTAAAATTATTTGGATTCGAACAGGGAATCTGACTACTGATGAAATTGCCAAATTATTGTATCGGAAAAAAGATGATATAGATAGTTTTTTAGTTGATGATGCATACAAAGACATATCATGTATAGAAATTGAATGAAATGTACAATTTGGTATAAATACTGACCAGAGAGAGCAGTAATAATGATCTGGTGATGTATGGTTTTACGTTTCTATCTCAAGATTATGCTACGGTTATTCGTATAAATAAGAGACAAAGCTTGTTTGAACCAATTGTTGTATGCCATCACTAAAATAGAAATTAATTTGCAAAATGCTGCTTATGAAACATTTTAAAAAAATTCGATGACGAGAATTTTCCGAATTGAGAGCTAAGATGGTGACTATACCCATCTATTTCACAGGAAACCAAGACTATTCAGAATTCTATTTTTTGTGAATTACGACCGACAATCCCCCTTGCCCCCTTGCCAAGGGGGATTTGCTGAAACCTGGCTTTGCGGCTGAATTTGGGAAATGTTATCCGGCTGTGGAAATACAAGGTTTGTGAGGTAACGACCGTTTCAAACGTGCATAAATCCCCCTTTATAAGGGGGAT
>JBBDSB010000662.1:0-4270 GCA_040905205.1 Cyclobacteriaceae bacterium | reverse complement strand
TTTGTGAGGTAACGACCGTTTCAAACGTGCATAAATCCCCCTTTATAAGGGGGATATGGGGGATTTTTTCGTGCGACTACAATTTTCACGAAAAAGGGGAGTCCTAAGTATATTGTCTCAGGTCGGGCTACTCCATTTGGCTGTCGGCATTATTTTTAGTAAGCCAAATTCTTGTTGTTTAATTCCACGTTAAAATTTACCTTTGCACCAAGAACTTCAAAAACTTTCAATATTGTTTCCAATCTTGCGTTTTTCACACTGTTTTCATCAATTTTGGAAATTTGGGCTTTCTGGACACCTACTAATTTGCCCAATTGTTCTTGTGTTAAGTTTCGTTCTTGCCTTGCCTGTTTAATAGCTTGACCTAATAAGTCAATTCTTAACTCGCTTTCAAACTATTCCCGTCTTTCAGTTCCATTTTTGCCAATGTGCTTGTCAATCATGGTATTAAGAGAAATTGTTTTAAATTTATTTGTTGTCATAATTATTTATTTTTTGTCTTATTTTCTAAATATTGTTTTCTTATTTCTTTAGTTGGCGTTTTCTGGGTCTTTTTCAAAATCCCGTTTGTTGCTACAACCAAAGTTTCCCTATTGTTTGTTTTGTCCCAGAATGAAAAAAGTCGATATGCTTTGTTGTTATATAGTGTCCTTAACTCCCAAATTAAGTCGTTAAGTTTCTTAAAGAGTGCATTGTCGTTCACAAATTGAGCTTTCTTGATGTTGAAATAAATCTTCTCCCTTGTTTTGTCATCAAGGTTTTCTATAAACTCGATTGCTTCAGGTAATAACTCAACATCAAATTTTGGTTTCATCCGCAATTTTCGTCCAAAAAACAAATTTCCCAATAGGGAAACAATTTTATTAAAATAATATTAAATTATTGTACTTTTTTTATTTGGAGTCTGGTCGGGGATCTTTTAGACTGATACACAACGATCTAAACTATGCGTAGTGCGGGATATCAAGGCACTTTATTCCCTATTCAAAAATTCTGTGTTCATCCGTGTCAATCCGTGGTGAAACTTTTTCGAACTTCATGCAAATGCACCGTTTGTAAGCTGCCGTTTTTCGGGTATATTGTAAATAGGACATTTGGTGTTGATTTAGGTGAGCCGTCATTTATTTTAAGGATGACCTGAAATCCGTGGAATATGCTTATAATCAATTGATGCTAATGGGAAAAATCCTTCCAGGTTTTACTCCTTTAATTTTAACAAACCAAGGGTTATCAACCAAACCAGAAAGGTTTAAAAATAGTAGAAATAATGAAACTAACTGAACACAATATGGCTTTCCCGAATATTTTCAGCGAAAAAGTAGCGGAAGAGGTGATCCACCGGATTAACTCGCTCGAGCCCAGTTTGCAGGCGCAATGGGGTAAAATGAACGTGGCCCAAATGTTGGCTCACTGTAACGTGACCTATGAAATGTCCTATGAAAATAAACATCAGAAGCCAAATTTCCTTATGAGACAAATTCTTAAAGCTTTTGTGAAGAAAATGGTAGTAAATAAAACACCCTACAAAAAAACGAAAAACGACACCTGCATTTGTTATAATGGATGAGCGTGATTTTGAGAAACAAAGAGATCGGCTGATCTAATAAATCAACAAAACCGTTGAATTGGGAGAAAGTAATTTTGACGGAAGAGAGTCACTGTCGTTTGGCAAACTGTCGACCACTGAGTGGAACAACATGTTTTATAAGCACCTGGACCATCATCTGACGCAATTTGGGCCATGAATACGAGGCATACAAGCCGGTTCCAAGCAACTTAAACCGGGTGTAACGACTTTTTTCGCATAGCTTTTCGTTGTCATAGGTATGACTTGCAACAAAATCTGGACTTGAAATTAATCCGGAAACTGAGGAATGGCTTGATGAAATTTCTACTTTTAATATTAATGCACGCTACGACAATTACAAACAGAATTTTTATGAACTTTGTACGAGAGAATTTGCCAATCTGTGGTCAGTACGCATAAAAAAATAAGACAATGGTTAATCAAAGGATTATAGAAACCGTAAAGCAATATATCAGGACTATCCCGAAGGATTTTGGGGTGAAAAAGGCATATCTTTTTGGTTCTTTTGCAATGGGAAAGGAAAAGGAAGAAAGTGATATAGATATTGCTGTGGTATTGGAAAACATGCCTTATTTTTTCTCCACCCAAAGGCAGTTGATGAAATTAAGGAGAGGAATTGACCTTCGAATTGAACCTCATCCAATAAAAGAACAGGATTTTAATTCTTTATATCCTTTCGCCCACGAAATCAAACAAACCGGACTGGAAATAATGATCGAACAATAACTACGATAAATCGGCAGGGTGTAGCGGTAACAGCGGGTTCAGCTTTTTTTAGATTCCCAAATGCCATAACCAACAAGATGCCGTTAGGCATCACATGTTGGTAGAAGATAGCAGTTGTCGAATTATCCCGTCCCGTACGGGACGGAACTTTCGTGATCGTTCTTGGTTCTACCAAAATTTGATCCCTACTGGGACCTTTTACAGGACTCCATTTATTCGGGATCAGGCCTTTAAGATTAGACCAACCATTATCTTGGTCAGACTTCGGCTTGTAGAAAGCTGCATAGGAGTGCTTTTGCAAATGTGTAGCTTGTAGTTTAGCCCGCATCGGGGTTGGGGGTTGGCCAAAATTAATTATGGCAATAAAACAATATGAAATCTGGATTGCGAACGTTAAAACCACATATTGGAACTGAAACTGAAAAAAAAACCAGTTTTAGCGATTCAAAAGGTTTTTACCTGACGGGGAGCAACAGCATCCCAGTCAGGCCTGCCACGCCGAGGGTGGAAGATGGTCCAAAATCTTTCGATTACTGATGCGGTATGTGTACAACTGGTTTTTTAACAAAGGGTTTGATACCGAATGCAGGGTACAATTCGCTGGGAAAATAAATCAGCCCGCCTTGAGCCACCATAGAAATCGTCTTGATGGCCTTAAAGTCCTTTGTCGGGTCATTGGGCACAAGAAAGAAATCAGCCAGCATGCCCGGTTCGATGGCACCCCGGTCTTTGTGGCCAAGGTAATGGGCCATATCATAACTGCCCAATTTTAATAATTCTGCGGGGCTGTACCCCAATTGTTGATAAAGTTCCAGCTCCCTGTGCATGGTAAAAGCACCTCCTAATTCCGTTCCTGGTAAAATCTGTATACCCTTCTCATTCATAATTTTAAGGATTGCAATAATTTTTTCATAAGCCAAACGATACAACCTGTCTTCTTCCTCATTGGCAATGTTCGCCTAGGCTGTTTGCAATGCTCCCTGCACACTGGACGGCATATGATCAAAATAATCCAATACACCCTTACGAATTCCCCATTTCTACTCAGTAAGAACAAATCGATTTTGGAGTCCTGAACATAGTAAAAATACCTTCTATCTCCTTCTGTCCATTCTTTTTGAAGGTATCCTGGGGCAACGGCAATTTGATCTAAGGATGTCCCAATAGTAGCTTCAAAATTAATCAAGTCCGCATCGTCATTGAAAAGCATGGTTCGCATGCCAAAAGGATCGTCATGAGGTGGCAATTCATCTATCTTTTCTGTTAGTTCGTACTTTTTTCTCTTTTCATCACTGTTCAATTCTACACCCGAGTTGTACCCAATAGATGGCATACTTTGACCTATAAATGTACCATTATAAACAATTTCCCTGGAATACCCACTGTTCACAAATCCTTTATTAATTAGGGCTGAATGAAGCTCCAATTCCAGCGTATCACCAGGCTGCATTAAAGTAATTTTATAACTACTAATTTTTTAGGATAGAAGAATAGGTAACATACTGTCAAGCAACCAGGATAGGATGATTCTTAAGTTTTATCATTTTATAAAGAGTCCAAGGTAGACTTTTTTCTTGGGTAGCCAATAGAGGAAAAACTCACTTTTATCAAATGGAATTGGGACGGTTCAGTAAATCGATTATCTTTACAACCTAAGGAGTTTGACGTAATTTCAGGAAAAAACCGAGATTCGAGGCTTAGAGAGGGTTTTGAGCAGAGAAAGCCGTGGGAATCCCTAGCCAGACGGGACTGCCACACCCTTTCCCACATCCTAAACCTACCAAAAAGGGTTCGCAGTGACGATTTAGTCGGTTTTTTAAGACGATCTTAACCCGAACTCCTATGTTTTAAAGAAGCCGATTTACAGGAATTTTATGCGCTTGAACACCTTTCCCAATGCCTAAAATATTATGGATCTCTTTTTTATCCCTGTTTCTTTTACCCATGGTTCAGGCA
>JBBDSB010000661.1:0-15697 GCA_040905205.1 Cyclobacteriaceae bacterium | reverse complement strand
TCCTCTAAATAATCTGCCCTGGATAACTGATCTCTTAAACCTATGACCTGCTCGTTCATGACCATATAATCATATAAAAAGTTAAAGATATCGGTATTGATCCTTCCATAGAGTTCCCCCTCTTTGTGACCGGGTTGGTTCATGACCCGCAAATGTTGCTCAATGGAACTTTTCACCAAGGGATTGATTTCCCCGATCTTTTGAAGAGAATCCGTTAAATATTGGATTTCTTCCATGGCCGCTATAAAAGGCTGCTGCTCGTAAACCTGAATTTCAAGCTTTTCTATTTTTTCCCTGAGTATTGCATTTTCATCTGCAGGAATTAGGGTATAGAAAAATACCGCAGCCACAATAAGGGCTACCGTTACGATAAATGAAAGGACAAAGACGATTAGGGCTTGGCTCCGCTCCCTGGCATTTAATACATTTTTCATGGCTTTTCGCTTTTGGTTGATATTGATTATTCTAAAAAGAAACTTTTTCTTTTTCCTGGCCGCTCATCGGTTGTGGGTGGGTTTACATGGTCTTTAGCCGAGTATCCTGGTTCTTTTTGTGCTACCTGTTCTTTGACAAATATTCCGGTATCCTTCCGCTTTCCTATGTAATCCAGTTTGGCCAAATTCACCCATAAATTACCAATACATTTGGCCATGGCCTCCACTTTCTCAATGGACAGATCAATATTAAGGTGGTCATAAGGATGATGGGACAATGCCAACAGGCTACCCTCCAATTCCCCCTTCTCTACCCCACACCACTCCACACAATAATTGACCAGCTCTTCTTTTCCTGACCCGATATAGAAATCCAGGCTGTTTTTTAAAAGCCGCGCAAATCCGACTGTTCTGTTGATTAAATATAGTGGAGGCTGGTCCGGCCCCAGCATCTTAAAATCTCCCAAATGAAAAGACGTAAAATGAATAACCTGCTCACATAATTTATGGACAATCTGAGCCATATCATTCTGCTGCTTTTTTTGAAGGATTTTCTGAATGATCTGTAAGGAATTCAATTCCAGCTTTCCGAAAAACTGCTCCATGCCCGCATGGACATTGATCAGCTCAAAATGACTGTTGATCTTGGCACATGGTGGAATATAGTCTTCATCCAAGGTCACATTGTTTTCCAAAACCCTGATTTTGCCAATGGGAAGCTGATACTCCCCAATGGAATGGGAAGACAGTTCAACGGTGGGTATCAGGTGCAGGGAGTAACCAGGTCGGGAAAACGGAAGCCTCGGAGGCAGTTCTGTCAGGTCCGCCTGACCGTAAGGGTTCCTTTCATAAGGGTTGATGACCAATACGATATAAAGAGCGGTGGATTTACCCTTCAAACGCTGGAAGGGTAGGCTCATTTCAGGTATCATGGTCCCAAAAGCTTCCCCGTTGGCAACTTCCCCTTCACCTATTTGAATCAAATGTCCTCCAGATGTGATGGCCTGGCATTGATGCAACCTCACCTGCACCTGTTGCTGATTATCAATACTGACCGTTATTTTAGGAACATTCCCGGAAATGGGCAGCAACCCATAACTGAAGTCATTTAATGTGGCGCTCAATCCCAAAGCCATCTGATTGGTATGGGCATTATTTTGGGCAATAAAATGGGACTTATTGATTTTCATCCCATCTACCCAATTTACAGGTAAATATTCAAATTGATTGTTTATCATGATGAGGGTAGTTTATGGTGTTAATGTCCGATTACAGAGGATGACATTGTTTTCCCTGATTTGATTATTGAATATGGTTTTTTCGGCATCTACATATTTCTTGATAAAACCGATGTATGGATTTTTTTTGTAAAAAACCCAACCAAATGGTCCCCCTGAAACATCCGTATAGACAATTTTATCATTGGGATGCCTTTCATTGTAGTCATTGATGAAATAATAGAAAAGTTCACCCATTTCCATGTCGATGGGGGCCTTGGCCCGAAAATGGGTTTCCTGAGCATCTCCCGGGTGCTTTTGTATCACAAAACTGATAACCAGAAGGTTTTTCAATTTGTCTTCATCCGGTTCTGCCAATTCCTCCCCGGTGGGGTAATACCACTTTTTGAGGATCCTTCCCGGCACCGCAAGGGCGTTGGAAAAGCTCTGGTTCACCAACCAGGGAACGATAAAAAGGATGGTACTCATAGACATGTTAAAAGCGAGAACATCGGCACTGAACCATCGAAATACCGCCATGAATCCTACTACTCCCAACAAACCCAGCACGATAGTAAATAAAAATTCCGCCCACAAGGACTGCTCATTTCCAGCCCATTTCACATATTCCCTGAGCCATTGAACATGCACGGTTCCCAGGATAAGGAAACAGGCCTGAAAAATCAGATGAAAAAACTGTTGATTTTTGAGATAAGACCAATAAGATAGCGAAGCAATACCTGACATTAATAGAAAGGCTACCAACAGATAAAGTATAGTGGTCTTGAAATAGGGCTTGAAGCTGCCATGAACCTTTGATATTAACTTCACCATAAAGCCCAATGAGCCTGCTGCCACCATGCCGAAAATCAGCATCGTTCTTGTTAATTCGTCTGTGAGCATCTTTTCCATGTTTTAATTTTTTTTATTTACTTTCTCTTTCAATACCCTATGGCTCAGGCTACCAGCTCAAAGGAATATCCCAATATGGGAGCTTTACCTGGTTCCAATAAATTGGTCATCTCCTCCTCTGCCATCTTAATTTGGATCAAGCCATCCGTTTCTACCGGAAGAAAAAAACCGTTGAACACTTTCAGAAAGGCATGGTGGCTCCCTTTTTCCAAATATTCCTCCACCCTGGATTGCTTGAGTGGCCCTATGATAATGTTATAGCAAAAGGTTTCTTCCCAAAACTGGTTACCCAGGATCATATCCAATCCCAGCCTGGAATTACCCAGTTCGTTCAAGCCATCAACCATAGATTCCAAGCGTTCCGAATTTTCTATCTTGACCTCCACGGATTCCTGAATTATTTTTTCCAAACAATGGGCGAGCAGATCCGGATCGCCGTTAATTTTGTGTACCTGAGGCAACATCTCAATAAAGGGGGTAACGAACCTGGATGGAATATCAGGATCAATACCCCAAAATTCCATAAAGAAGTCGTTCAGGGTACCGGTATTCAGACCTTTCAAAAGCTGGAATTCCTCTGATTCAAGCACCACCCTTTCCTCATAAAATGCCTGTTCAAAAGGCTTGAAAAACTGCCTGCTTTCCAGTTCTATTTGCTTGTTTTTTACGTAATCTGCCGCCATTTCGCCAGCTGAAAGCACGGGGACTCCAGATTTGATGGGTTGGTGAAACAAACCCTCGGGCAATTGATCATACCAGCCATTTCTGCTCAGGCCCAGCTGTAAATAGGCTTTTCTGTTGCGGTCTTCTTCCAAAGAAGGTGACCGCACATCTTTACTGTAGGGCCGGTTATAGGTGCTTTCCGAAGCCATTACAAAATCCTCCCGCGCCAATCCCTTGCCCAAGGCCAACACTACAATCGATTCTGCTTTTAAATCAGAGCAGTTCTGATGAATTTCTTGTTGCAATTCGGTTAATAAATGTTCCTTTTCCATCTCCCTATTTTGATAAGTCATTTTAAAATCACCCTTAAGGGCATCCATATCATCGTTTTTTGTTCCAGTGCCTGGGTAAGGTGTTCCTTCCAATAATCCAGTCCTCCGGATTGGGCCATGGTTTTATAGTCTTCCTCCTGAAGCGTAATTTCTACGTCTATGGATTTTTGATAACCCATTTTTGTACCCGGAAAGCAGGAAATGCCCTTTTTGATCACAATATTCTTTACCTTTTGCCCCATTTCACTTTCACAAAAGGCTTTAATATCTTCTGCCGAAGTCAGCCTGTCTTTAGAAAGCAGGGCATTTTTGTAAGCCATGACCTTTTCTGTGGCAGATAATTTATTTCTCCCACCGATGGTTTGACTTACCAAAATGACATTATTGCTGATAAATGAGCTGCCATTATAGGGCAGCAGCCTGGTACCCGGTTTGATATGATGGGCCAAATTCCCATAAGTACTACTGTATTGGATGGTTAAATTCAGCTTTAAAACTTGATGATCACGCTGGATCACCAGGTAAGGTGTAGATCCTTTTTGGATCTGGCTGGCATTTAACCTTTGCTCCATTTTATTCATCACCTGTTTTAGGTTTTTCATTTCCTTATTCACAAAATCATTGTCCATGACGGCAAAAGCCGCACTTTCATCCCTTAGTAATTGTAATAGGTAATCGATGATATCTGCCGCGTCCCGCTCATCAAAGCGGCCAATGCCCCCCTGACGCATCAGCAACGCAGGAGATGTGGCTTCATGAATTCCTCCCCGGACCGGAGATAGGGGCTGGTTGTCATCGGTTCGGATCTTTTCCAAATCCAGGAACAGGTCCTCGGAAAGAAGGGGCACCACATTGATGATGTCCTGCATCCTGAAATTGACTTCATGAAGTTGCCGGTTGATGACCGGGAAACAATTCATGATGCATACCAGGTCTTTTAACAGGGTACCGGATAATATCTCCGGGAAGCAGATTTTAATCCAGCGTATGGGATGACTTTTCAATTCTTCCACTTCCTTACCTTGAAAGCCTTCTAAAATTCCATGAGACGGAAAGTCGCTGTTGACCACTGTTTCCTCTCCTGGGTCCAACAGGGTGACAAAATAGGGCTGGTAATATTGATTGGTGTCCCTAATCACTTGCCTCAACCGAACACCTTCGGCCGGATCTGATCCCATCCAACCTTGCCCTTCTACCGCCCTTTCTGCATTTCCGATACCAGGTGCATGAGCCAATAGACGGTCATTAAAATACCATTGGGCATTGGGCAACTGATGGTAAAACAAATCTTTATCCGCTTCATTTCTGAAATCAAAATAAAAGGATGTCTGGTGCAGGCTTACCCCGGGTTGATCGATTCCCAGCCAAATCGTATCGTTGGCTTGTACCTGGGAGGCGTTGGCCATAACTTCTTTTTGATTACCGCTGATTTTGTACAATTGATTTCCTATGACCATCAACTGCACGGTGGCTTTATTAAGTCGAAATTGATCTGTCGGTGAAAAATATACATCTTTACCCAAAGGCTCCTGATTTTCACTGTTGATGCCCAATTTTATACGGGTGTAAAACTGCATGTCAGGATCTAAAATGGCGGCGTTTTCCAATGGCATTGCGCTGGCCACAGCATGAGCAGGTAAGGCACCTGTAAGGGTTTCAGGAGAAAGCAGGCTGACCAAACGCTCCATAATCCTTGCCCTGGAAGCATGGATGTCTGATGACACCTTTTGCAACTCTGTAGCGCAGGCCTCCAATAGTAAACCTACCAGCGGATCAAAATTGCTCTCCGCCTGGGTTTCAGCATAACCCCACAGCCTGGCCGCATGCTTTAACATTCTGGTTTTTATATGTTCTTTGGATTCCAACATGGCAGATTAGATCAATTGGTAAGATAAAGGACCTGTGAAAATGGCGTCTTCATAAATAAATTTTTCGTTGGTGGCATTGAGCCAGCCTGTGATGGTGATGGTGATTTTCTTTTTCACCCTGCAACCGTTTTTTTGACTGGCCAGCTCCTCCTGACCGATCTCCAGTTCTATACGAACATTGCCCAGGCGCTTCTCGTAGCGGATAATGGCATCAGAAAGGGATTCCCGGATGAATTCCTTGATTTTATGGCTACTGGTGATGTTGTCAAAATCATACTCCCAAATACAGCAGCCGAAGTTTTCATCCACAGCCAACTCACCGAAAGCGGTAGTAATAATGAGGTGCAGGTGCTGGGCAATGGACTGCTCCAGGGTACATGTCCGGTGGTCCTTTTTCTGCATCAGGCCTGCGAAGGATAAAGGGAGTTGATAGAATTGATTGTTCATGATTTTGACTTTGATATTATATCCGAAAGTTTTGAAATCGTTACCTTAAAAGCGAAAAAAAAAGGACTGGAATAAGCATACCACAGCTTGGAATGATTTCCATGCAAAAAAAAGCCCTGAAGAACAGCTGTCTCCAAGGACTATTTTAAAAAAGCGAAAAAATCTAACCGTTTCCCTTCATTAGGTAGAAGGCACCTATATTTATTCCCGAATACTTTTTTCTGTTGGATCGTACTTTGAGGTTTGAACTGGAACCGATTTTCTCTTTCCCGGTTTTGGGTAGATGATCCTCGGTTTTTCCAGGGGTTGGTTGATTCTGGATTCTCTCGGTTCCATTACCTCCATACAACTCCATTGCATCAAACTGAAAATGATTAAAATGACCAGTGAAACCTGGCTGCGGATATATAGCAATGCGTTTTTCATGGTTTTGATATTATGGGTAAAAATTGCTTTCCTTTGTTTTTATATCCCCTCGGGGATATAATTGTTACCCTTTAAATTCAAAAAATAAAGATATCCTTCCTCACCGGGGAGTAACAGAAATTGAGGCTGGTAAAAAAGAATCAAATTAACCGTTATAAAAGATTACCTCCCATAAATCCAAAGAACAAGACCCGAAAATTATGCTAAAAAAATACCCCATTAGGGGTATTGCCAGGTGTATTTCCTTTCACTAATTTTATACCTCATTAATGATCTAATTTAAGAGCATCTGCCGACATATAAACAAAACTTCCAGACAAAACAATGGCCCATCCCCAATGGTATCCGGATAAAGCATCCAGATTTCACTCGATTGTTTTTTAACAATAAGCAGATTATCATAAACCCGGAAAGTTTGCAGATTTTATGTATTTCTTAAAATGAAAACAAAAAACAGAAATTTCACTATGTCCCTTCCGGTTTTTTCATAACTTGCGTTACGTAACTTACGTAATGCATATCACGAAACATGAGAACGCCTGCCAATCCATTTGTCCTAAGCGGATACCACAGTCCGGCCTATTTCTGCAACCGAATGGAGGAGTTGGCCTGGCTGGAGGAGCAATTTAGAAATGAACGCAACGCGGTGCTGTACGCCTACCGCAGGATGGGCAAATCCGCTTTATTTTCAGCGGCAGTCACCGACACATGATGCAAACGATGTTTACCGACCATGGGCGTCCCTTTTATAACAGTGCGCAGATGTGTGCATTGGAGTCCATATACAAACCTGACTATGCAGCTTTTATCCGTGCATTTTTCAAAAAGGCGAACTTGGAGATCGGTGAGCCACTACTGGATGACATCTTTGTCTGGTGCCGCATGCAAACCTACTATGTTCAGCTTATCTGCAACGCGGCAGGGATTTTTACGAGGGGATCGCGCAGGTGCTGAAGATGGCTGCTGATATGCCTGCCATTCACCATGATGTGGAAAACCTGGCAAAGAGGATCTACTCCCGGTATTCAAGATTAACCGCACTCAGGGACGAATTGAAGACTGCAGGATTGGTCAAATTGTAACCATGACTTGTAAACGCTCCGGAAAATGGGCCGTTTTTTATTAAAATCGACCTTCCAATTTGCGTTTTGTAAAATCCTTGCGTCCGACAGTCAGATTTGATCGGCATACAAAAGGAGCATACTTCGGATATCATCGTCGTAGGCAAGCTTATCGGAGAAACCAGCTATTTGGACCGGGCCAGGAAATTTACCGAGATACAATTGGATGGTACCAAAATCGATTATAATAATGCCAAGAACAGGGTGGTCCATAAGGTAAAAAAACGGATAAGGTGCAACTGGCACATATTGCCCAAGTCAAATATTACCTGCATATTCTTCAAAAAACGGTATTTCGAATGCATCTGCCCGTATTGAATATCCAAAAATTCGGCATACCCAGGCAGTGAATTGCGAAGAAGAGGATGAACAGCTTGTGAATGGATATATTCAGGAGGTACAAGCAATTATTGCCAGAGAAACTTGTCCACCCTTGGTGAGAATGCCTATTTGTAAGCGATGCAGCTATTATGATTTCTGCTATGCAACTGAAAATGAAAATAAATCGTTAAAATTAGATCCATCCAAATTAATCATCATGGAACATAAGATTACCGTAAAAACGGAAGATCCTCAAATAATTGAACGGATATTGCAGATGATTAAAGATGAGCCTGCTACTTATACACTTGTAAACGAAAGCAAAAAAAATAGTAATGATCTGGTCAACATAATGAATAATATTGCAGAAAAAAAAATCATCCAGCGTATCCAAGACCCCTTAAAATGGCAAAAGGAAATTAGAAAAGACAAAAAGTTAATAGGCAGGAGGTAATGGTACTGCTGGATCCCAATTTATCTTGAGCGCAGATCATTTTCCCGCAGCAGATGCGCCACCCGCACCTCTCCCCGGTGGTCGAGGAGCTTTAGGTGAACCATACGGTCCCCCTCCTCGCCGAAAAACTCCAGAAGTCCGAAATTGTAATCCAGAATGTCATTGACGATGGGTCCGTCAAAACGCCTGTTGTGACCGGTCACTTGCCTGTTTCGTTTGTACTGATGATCGTCCGCATCCACGGGTTGCACTGCCGCATTGGAGCTGATCAGTTCAAAAAGCGGGTAGCCTTCTTTTGAAAAGTCGACCCTGCTCAGGGAGCCCACGTGCCAGTCTCCGGAAATAAAAAATACCCCATCAATATTTTCTGAAAACATCCAATTCAAAAAATCATCCCGCTCGGTGCCGAAATTGGCCCAATATTCACCAGCATCCTGCCTATCTATGGTCGTGGTGTGCCCGTTCACAATCACCTTAAAGGTGGCAGTACTGGCTTTTAGCTGATTTTGAAGCCAAGCAAGCTGACCAGCTCCGAGCATGGTGGACCTGTCGGGGGCTTCATTGGGATCCCGGTGATAGCGGTCATCCAGCATAAAAAACTCCACATCCGCAATTTTGAAGGAATAAAAAATACCTGGGGTTTCTTCGGTCCCGGCAGAAGGGTTGGGCCAGTACTTTTTAAAAAGATCCAAGGTCAACTCCCGCCACTTAAAGGTCCGGTCAGAATTGTTGGGTCCGAAATCATGGTCATCCCAAATGGCGTAGGTAGGCGTGGTAGCCAGAACGGATCTGAGGCCTGGAATATCCCGGAGGAAACGGTGGTAACGGCCCATGGCAAAATGGGCGACGCTTTCAGAAACTTCATAAGCTCCCGGCCGCATGGGCATGTAATTATTGTCACCAATCAGCAAAAATGCATCGGGATTGGAGATGGCCACCTGGGTCCAAATCGGCTGCAGGGGCACCCGTATAGGGTTGATACAGGAACCAAAGGCCACTTTGAAATTTTCTGGTGATTCCTCAGCGGGCATGAGTTGGAAGGACTGGACGGTTTGAGGCCGTACAGCCTGTCCATCAATTTCCAATTCATAATGAAGGATTCCCCTGGCGGGCAAATTTTCCAATTTAATAGTGCCTGTATGGGGAGCCTCCTCATTTGTTTTGCCTTCCGCAACATCCAGAAAAATCGGATTGGAACCTGATTCCACCCAGTAATGCACCCTCACCACGGCCGATTCGCTGGTTTCAACCCAGATAACTGCCTGAGAGGAGGTGGCAGGCCCCACCATAGGGCCACTCAATAACTCAGCGGGTAGCCCGGAGTGGTTTTCTTGTCCATAAATAAGGGCGGGCAGCCATGACAGAAAAAACAGGCAACTTAGCCACTTCGTTTTGGGAGAGGGTAATCTATGCATAGTCAATTAGTTATAGGCAAAATTAAAAATAGGCAAAATCAGACCTTAAAGCAAAATAAGTTGGGGTTAATTGGTCTTTTGAATTCCCAAAAAATTTCGTCACACACATTCCCCATATATGCAGGTTAATATACTAAGAAAAACTGGGGTGGGGTTCAAGGAAAAAGTTCAATATGTATTATATATTGGGCTTTTTCCGCTTAACTTGCTAAGCCGGATGCCTTCACCCCAAAAATTATAATAAAGCCATAATTTCTAATTAACTCCACTGTTAATGGATCCCTTTTAATTTTTACGCCAAATTTTATTTTATAAAACAAACGACCAATACAAATCAGCAACCATGAATTCATTTATTGTTATTAAAACTTGACATTTTGATAATTTATCATTTATATTTATAATATGTCATACATACAAAAAATTCCATTAAGAAATGAATGCCTACTCAACAATTATTTTATGGATAGTGCTTTTGGGAATAAACCAGGAAAATAGTCCAGCCAAGAAGATTTTAGATTTAATGTCATTGGACAATGAGGCAACGGTGCTAAAGGATGGGAAAATAACCTCCACCGGCTATTGGATCTCTGATAAAGCGGAAGATATGCCCGGTCTGAAGACCGGCCCATTTGTCCGTCTGGAAGATGAAAGTATCCTTACCATAGAGGACAACAAAAGCCTGATCAGTAAAGATGAAGGCCAAACATGGGAAGAATTCCAAATCTTTGATGAACCGGATCATTTCAGCATTCGACCGGAAAGGGTTTTGATCCGAACCCGCAGCGGGGTAATTATCCTGGCCTTTGCCAATGACAGGGAACGGTCTGATTTTAACTGGCAGCCAGAGATTCTGGATGCCCCCGGGGCTGTATTGCCTACCTATGCCATTCGGAGTCTGGATGGCGGGAAGACCTGGCAGGACCTTCAACAGCTCCATAATGACTGGACCGGGGCAAACAGGGACATCATAGAAACCCGGGATGGGAATGTAATCTTTACCTCCATGATGATGCAACATGATCCCGGACACCATTCGGTGGTGACCTATACCACTAAAGATGATGGTAAAACCTGGCTACGCAGTAATGTGATTGACCTGGGGGGCATAGGCCATCATGCGGGAGTCACCGAAGCCACCATAGAACAGCTTCGGGATGGTCGCATTTGGATGTTGATGCGCACCAATTGGGGAATATTCTGGGAAGCCTACTCCGATAACGAAGGTTTACGCTGGAAAGAATTCGGGCCTACCACTATCGATGCCAGCTCGGCTCCGGGACTACTCAAAAGACTGGATAGTGGCCGGTTGATGTTGGTATGGAACCGTGTTTATCCCGAAGGCAAAAATGAATATCCCTTAAGTGGAGGAGATGGAATTCATTCAGAGGTGGCCCATAGCAACAACCGGGAAGAATTATCGCTGATGTTTTCGGATGATGATGGTCAAAACTGGAGCAATCCGGTTGTAATCGCAAGGATAACGGAGGACAGCAAAGTAAAACGGTTGGCCTATCCACGGGTATTTGAAGCCAGTCCTGGGGAAATATGGATAACGACTACCTATTCCGGTTTTGGCGGATATTTGAGTATGCGGTTGTTTGAAAAAGATTTTATTTAAAATAAGACCCATTTCGCTTAATGATTATGCGCATTACTATCATTTCCATGCTGATGACAATTATACTCTCCTGTGCGAGTAAGACAAGGCAGGAACTGTCGGAGGATTTGGATTTAGAAATTGACCTGGAAATTATCACAAAGGGCCAAGATCAGGATTATAACTGGGCCCACGCAAGGACGGCAGTCATTCCCCTGGACCCTCCTTTGGCCATTACCACAATGTCCAAGACCTTAAAAAGTGGTTCGGACGTTTACCATGACTTGTATGCCTCCACGAGTCAGGACGGTGGCCTCACCTGGAGCGATCCTCAGGTAATCTCTGAGCTGAAAGTCAGGAAGGAAAAGGATGGCTACCGGTCTTTGGCAGATATGTGGCCAAAATGGCATGCTGGTTCGATGAAAGTACTAAATATAGGCACGGCGCCATTTTATTCTGATGACAGGACCCATGATGGCTGGAAAAAAGAAGTGGCTTATACCACCTACGATCCGGAAACCACCCAATGGAGCCCATCCAAAACGCTGGTATTGCCAGAAAGAGATCATGAAGGCATGCTTTTTTTGGCACCTGCAGCCGGCAGTGCCCAATGGCTGGAATTACCCAATGGAAACGTGTTGCTACCCCTGTTTTATTTTAAAATTACCGAAGAACAAGCGGCCATGGCCAACCGGGAAACCTTCAGCGTAGGTAATTTAATGGAAAGCGGTGATTTTGGTTTTGCCACAACGGTGGTATTGTGCTCCTTTGATGGAGATACCCTTACCTACAAAGAGCATGGTACGGAAATCTACCTGGATCAGGGTAGAGGT
This sequence comes from Cyclobacteriaceae bacterium, assembly GCA_040905205.1. Lineage (GTDB taxonomy): Bacteria > Bacteroidota > Bacteroidia > Cytophagales > Cyclobacteriaceae > Cyclobacterium. The sequence goes on along the minus strand of JBBDSB010000661.1, from coordinate 3,654 downwards.
GTCTACGAACCCTCACTCGCCTTCTTCCAGGAAGCATATTTTTTGACCATGCGGAGTGATAAAAGTGCCTATGTCGCCAGAAGTAAAGATGGTCTGGATTTTGAACCCAAAAAGGAATGGAAATTTGATGACGGTTCGGTGCTGGGAAGCTATAATACCCAGCAACATTGGATCAGCCATAACAGAGGTCTATTTCTGGTTTACACCCGAAAAGGCGCTGATAATGAGTCCGTCTTCCGTCACCGGGCCCCACTATTTATGGGCCAAGTAGATCCAGACTGCCTTCAAGTGATGCGGGATACGGAAAAAACATTGGTACCCAACCGGGGGGTGGGACTGGGGAATTTTGGCATTACCCAATACGATGAGCACGAAACCTGGGTTACCGTGGCCGAATACATGAGAGGGGAAAAAAATGTGGCTGCGGACAACAGTGTCTTCCTGGCCCGGATTCAATGGAAATAAAACCAATGACAATCAAAAAAAATAAATATGAATGGTAAAGAACTTGCTGCTGCTTTAAAAAATGGTGAATACGTCTACGGCACGGCCATCCTCTCTCCTTCTGCCTTATGGCCAAAGGTGGTTGCCTCATTGGATATTGACCTGGTATTTATTGATACCGAACATGTCCCTTTGGACAGGGAAAAAGTGAGTTGGATGTGCCAGGTGTATGGGGCCTTAAATTTAGCGCCCATCGTTCGGATCCCAAGTCCGGACCCTAATCAGGCTTCGATGGTCCTGGATGGAGGAGCTACCGGTATCATCGCACCCTACGTTGAAACGGCCCTACAGGTGCGTCAATTGGTGGGGGCAGTAAAACTTAAGCCTGTAAAAGGATCTAAACTGCAACACCAACTCCTGGAAAAACAGGCTTTTGAACCCGAGTTAGCCGATTATATCGATCAACAAAACCGCCAAAATGTACTGATTGTCAATATTGAGAGTGTCCCGGCCCTGGAAGCATTGGATGAGATCCTGTCTGTTGAGGGACTGGATGGGATATTGGTGGGTCCTCACGATCTGTCCTGTAGCCTGGGGATACCCGAAAAGTACCAACATCCGCTGTTCATTCAGACCGTAGAAACCATTATTGAGAAAGCCAGGAAAAATAATATTGGGGTGGGGATCCACATGTGGGAAGAGGTGGGTAACGATCAGGAAATCCTTTGGGCAAAAAAAGGGGCCAACCTGATCATGCACAGCAATGACCTCACCCTGTTTAAAAATGCCATGCAGAAGGACCTTCAAAGGATTAAGGGTGCCTTGGGTGAATCTTTGGTCAACCAATCAGCAGATCAATGGAAGATTTAGTTCCTAAAAAGGATTTTGGTGCTTCCATTAATTTGGTTATTTCACATGATCGGCTCCAGGCGGAAAGCACGAACCCTGGTTTTTGATGGTATTTCACCAACTTTTTCAAAGGAATAATTTTCTGGAGAAATGTTTATGTATTTCGAAGAAGTGGTTTGCGCTTCTTCTCTATCCTCTGGGGCAGGGCAGGCAGCCAACAGACTAATGGAAACCGCAAAGGTCAATATCAACTGAATATCGCTGAACCGCTTTCTTTTATGAATACTGATGTGTTTTTCCATGGCAGGATGAGGGGTAATATGATTTTAATTGGTCTTTTGCCTTTATATAATGAAAATCGTGCCATTGTTACCTCTGAATGACCATAATTTGTGAAAATGCCTAACATGGATAACATTTGATTAAATGAATTAAATGCCTAATATTATCTATTCAATTGAGGGCAGAAAAATGGAACCCTGTACTTTTTTTTCCGCCTAATTCACTGGAAAAACGCATAAGATTAAACCCAATAAAAAATGAAGATTGTTTGTGGCACCATTCTTATTTTGAGCTGCGCAACTGCTTTTTTGTTTCCGGAATGGGAAATGTTGCCTGGAAAAATACTGTTGGAGGAAAATTTCACCTATCCGGATGGTGCCTTGCCGTCAGCATGGTGGAGTGAGGGGGTTCCTGCCCGGATTGAAAAAGGGCGTCTGTTTGTGGATGCAGACAACCGGGAGCCCAGGGTCGCTACCGTATGGCTGGACAGGGAATTTGCCGGTAACTTACAGGTGGAATTTGATGTGCATGTGGTGGCCTCTGAGGAGTTGGCCAATAACCTGAATTTTTTCTTTTTATATGCTGATCCCTCGGGGAAAAATCTCCGGGAAACGCAGGGTGAGCGGGAGGATGGCCATTATGCAAAGTACCATCAATTGAACGGTTATATATTTACCCATTTGGCCAATGGCAGTGAATCCCCGGCCCGGTTTCGGTTCAGGCACAATCCGGGGTTTAAGCTAATACATGAGTGGAAGGGATATGAGTGCAAAGCCGCCACCACCTACCGGATCAAAGTGGTAAAAACAGACAACAATATCCAATACTGGGCCGATGGCAGATTAATCATTGACCAGGAATTGAAGCCGGCCTTGCAGTACGAAAAGGGGATCATCGGGTTCCGCACCTACAGGACGGCCCTATGGTGGGACAATTTGGTGGTAAGGCAGTTGGAATGAGGGGAAACGTCTTTTAATACAGATTAATTAATACTTGAACCTTTAGTAGTAATACTATCATAATTAAAATATAATCTCTAGTTTTCACTATAAATCTCGTACCCCAAGTTGTTCCGCTATCCGTAGAATATTCGTCAATAATATTTACTCTTTCAACTTACGTACCGGTACCGTTTGTCAGGAAGGGGCCTCTCTTCAAATATCTGACCATTAACGGTTCTTCAGGTAACATAAATTTACCGAATGATTGGACAATTTGGCCTTTTCAAACCACCTCGTGATTCGGTACAATGACCTCGGACTTCAGCGCAAGCTCATTCGAACACTTCTTTCAGATTCAATTTCTCAATGGACAGGATTGGACACCCTTGCCCATGGTTAATGGTTGGCGATTACATCCTCCCACATTGAAACTTCACCTCCAAGTTGAATGCATTGCACGACACACAAAAAGATGGAAATGCTGAAAAATGCCTCCCATCTTTTATTTTGTGCTATTTCTTGATAAAACAATTCAAGCTTATTTTATTTTAGAAGGCAATTAAGTTGAATATGGGTTTTAAGATATACCACTCATTGAATTTAAAATCCAAAATGTTTAACAACCTCTTCATAATCAGTAAGGTTGATATCATTAAGTTGAATTCTATTGCCCGGTGTTGCTTCAATGGTAATCACCTTAATTTCATCATACTTATCAACCGGAATATATGGTGCCAGTCTTTGAATCCCAATTCTTGATCTATCAAGATTATTCAAATGAGTGATTAAAACCCGATAAGGACTAGCGCTTGGGAATCCAGGCCCAGGCATGGAAACCCATAAATTCTTATAACTTATATAACATAGAAAAATAGTTTGGTCAAACTCTTTTTTTGTCATATTTATATACACAAATTTAGTTGCGCTAGAAGAAAAAGTATAAGGTCCATTAAATCTATGCATTTTTACATTGGCATTGCCATCTTTTCCATCAACACCATCCTTCCCGTCTTTTCCATCAATGCCATCCGTACCATCGATACCATCAATGCCATTCGTACCATCAATGCCGTCCTTACCATCAATCCCATCATTACCTTTTGGTCCTTCAATTCCCTGAGGGCCTTCATCCCCTTTA
>JBBDSB010000660.1:0-2576 GCA_040905205.1 Cyclobacteriaceae bacterium | reverse complement strand
TTAAATTACATTGAGGTATCTTTTTTCATTAACCAGACTTCGGCTACTTGACAGCCCCGGCCGTTTCCACCTCTCCCTTCTTCTGGAAACCATTGGAGTCTTAACTTACCATCATCCGTAGCTTTTTGAGGAATCTCAAAAGTAACAGGTTGTACAGGTGATGATTTTTCCAAATACGAATGGACCTCCAATCCCTCGTCTGCCAGCAATCGAATTCCAGCACTTCCTACATAAGTAACTTTTACTTCATACTGTGCATGCGGGTCAAGATCTGAATAGTGCATTTCTATAGGTTGTTCATATAACGTTTGAACGTATCGCGCCCAGGATATCCTCCAATCTTTTGCCCCTCCACCTATTGCAAATCCAACAAAAGGAGATTTGAGAAAAGCCGGATCCTCTCCATAGCTTTGTCCCCCAACTAAATGTGGTTGATTCACTAAACTTCCCAAATCATCATAGAATCCACCCGCCCCCGGATCCTCCCACTCGACAATTTTTTTAATTTCATCCAGTCGTTTCCCTTCTCCCTCAATATTTCTTATACGCTTGAATTGTTGTTGTAACCACCTCCGATTATTGAACGGATAATCAATCAAATCAAGATTGGCACCCCTGCCTATACTTTTAGCAAAATATTTATCCACGCTTTTTTGCATGCGAATACTCTGGAATAGAGCTCCAGCAAGTTCAAAAAGCCTTTGCCTCCGATCTTCAGCAACATAATTCAGCTTTGCCTGTTCCAAAATATTTTCTGCTTGTTCCATGGCGGTTAAAGAACCCAACTCAGGTGCTCTGCGTAAAACCGTATTAGCATTATCTTCAAGTTGTGTTTCATATAGCAACCTGCTTCTATTGTATGCATCATAATACGATCTGAACAGAACCATCTGAAATCGCCAGTTAAGCATTACCTTTGGCGATGCCTTTTGTTCCATAGATCGTAATTTGTTATGATGAGTATGAACCGAAGTATTATTCAGCAAGGGACCATCCCAATTGTGCTCTAATTCCAATAGAGACCGAGAAAAATCATATGCATATTCAGGTCCTATAAAATAGCGGCCGTAATCCCGTAATATTTCCCTGACATCGACCTTCGGATTCCACCCTAACCCGCTCCATATCATTTTATTTACATCATCATTAATACCTTCTGAATAAGTAATAAAACCATCATACTTTTCGGGATTAAATTTATCAAAAATGGCCTTCTGTTGTCTGGGGCGTGGATTTATACTTTCCCGATGTTGTGTGGCTGCAAATGCATAATCCCATTGGGGTACAGGATATTGTGAATTATAGTTATGAGTTATATCAGGATACCGACGAATAGGATACGAATCAGGTATTATTTCTCGCAGTTCATCCACATCATTCTGCACCTGAGGACCATAAACGATCCCCGTTAACCATGTTGGTTTCTCCTTAAGGAGTGTAAAAAAATCGTCCATCCAGGCTGAGTCAAAACCCTGGGGTGATACCCATATTTCTGCATCTGGATGATACTTATGTAAGACTTCTGCTTTTTTTTCTAAGTAACTAAACAATGTATGGGGATGCTGATGACCGGGATCTCCGCCCGGTACAAAAACAGCGTCAATCTTCGGAAGATTACTAAATAACTGTTCATTCTCTTCCAAGGATTTCCGCACATTCTCCGACTCTGTGTAATCACCATACATCAGCGGATACCAAATCCAGCTATCCAAACCATACTTTATCGTTAATTCATTCATCATAACCATCATCTCCATTTGTGGTCGGGTAAACAATGGACTATCATCAATATCATCAGTATGTGGGGGGAGTAACTCGATTGCATTGGTTCCAAATACTATAAGATCCCGGATGTACTGCTCCCACATTTCAATAGTAAATCCATCATAAGAATTTGTCATGGGCCGGCCCGATGCATGGTGACCTCTAAGATGAATTTCCGGATAGGTATCAATGTTCAAATCTCGTGAGACAAATATTTTTCCAGAGTCATTTCTATAATTTCGCTTCAAATATGATTTACGCAGAAAATATCCTATGCCAAACAACATTCCCCTGGCATCATTCCCTAAAATAAACAGGGTAGGAGCATCTCTTCCATCATCTACGTACCTTACTGTAAAACCCTCAGGTTCCTTATTTGATATGGCTGATACATTCTGATCAAATGGCCCATAGTTATTTTCAAAAGAAGATTTAGTACCTACAACAATGACGGGAATAGAATCGTCTGGCCAAACAGACGTGGTAGCAAGTTTTACTTTTGTCCTTGATTCCGTCTCTTCCACCAACATTTCGATTGCTGTTTCTTCAGTTTCTGATAGATTTTCAGAAGTAACTATTTTCGCATCTGAAAAGTCATAACTATCTTTTATTTTATCCTGAATACCATAAGATGTATTGATTAGAAAAAAAGAAAACAGAAATGTTAAAAAATACCTGCTCTCTATTCTCTTATTAAACCTAATTGAAAATAGTTTATTCATCCTCTACTCTTATTCTTAAACACATACAATATTTGAAATTTTTCTTAATCAGCATCTATACAACTGGTAAAGTAAAAGGTATTTATTCTA
>JBBDSB010000659.1:0-2597 GCA_040905205.1 Cyclobacteriaceae bacterium | reverse complement strand
TAATAGGATCTCATTTCAAGATTTTTTTCATACCGCAAAAGGGTATTATAGGCTTCAAAAGCAAGGTTGTCATCCCATGGAGCTATTTGAGATGGAGGGAAGGTTTTTTTCTGTTTGATCGTATTCTCAGCATATCCCCAGGACACCAATTGATCATATCCTTTTTTGAATTTTTCCTCCCCGGTCAGGGCATAAGTGGAATAGGAAAAAGCCAGTGCTTCCAGCCCATTAACCCCTCGGTCTTCCCATCCGTAAGGGCGAAGCAGGTATCCGGGATTCCACCGGCCCCAGCGGGTGGGTTGCCCGTCTGCATCGATCAGCACCCAATCATTGTCGATGATATAACCTGCTATCCGGCGCATGTGTTCTTTGGCAAGCTCCTTTTCCCTGCCCCTTGCCGCCAGGTCATGGAATAGGGAAACACTGTAGAAATGGGCAATCACCTCGTCGCTGGAAGCATCGCCTTTCCAATACCATAAGCTGTCTGCCGTGGCATTCCATTTGGCAGGTAGGCCTCCGGAACCTCGGGTTCCCATTTCTCCTTTATCTCCTTTTCTGGACCAGATGGAGCGGGCGATTAAGCCTTCTATAGGTGTGATGCGCTCCAACCATAACATGGCCTGGAAAGCTTCAACGGCTTCATTCCTGGCTTCCTCATTCTGGGTACTGGCATATTTATAACTCATGGCTGAAAGGTAGGTGGCGGTGTGCGCTCCATCATTGTCACTGATTTCCCTCACCCATTCTCCTTCATGTTGATGGATGGTATGGATAAAACCCATCCGCTTATGTCCCCAATTTTCCAGCCATTGCTCATAATGAGCGGTCTTTTTTAACAGGGTAAATGGTTCATACCGAATAATACCAATGCCGCCGTCAGTGGCTATAAATACCTTATCCCGCATTACGGCGATGCCATTTACATTGTTGTTTGGCAGCCAATGGTCTGCCCCAAAGTAATGCCAGTCGTCTTCCAGCATGCGTATGGCCCCCCTGGGTGTACCGATCCAAATATCTCCATCAAATCCCCTTACCAGCTGACGGGTGTTTTCTACCGGCAAACCATCCCTGCCTTTTACTGCCTGCAGGGATGTGCCTCTTAAAACACTCAGGCCCCTGTCTGTACTGATGAAAAGCCTGCTGCCAAAACTTAACATTTCACGGGTGTTTTTGGAGGGCAAATTTCCCCAGTCGATCAGGTGTTCGTTCACGGTTTTTCCTGCCAATTGTACCAGTTTTCCGGGTCTCAGGATATGAAGGGTACCACTGTAACTTTCAATGGCAGTAATGGGGCCCAATTTTACCGGGTCTGCCAAAAGTTGGGTCCCATCTTCCATGACCATCGTGATATCACTGGAAAGGTAGCCTCCTTCAGGCATGATATTGACCAGATGTCCATTTTCAAATGAAAAGATATCGTCCTTGGTTGCGGCATGAACCCTACCCAAGTGCAGGCACAGGTCTACAAAAGCGGCTTTGCTGAGCCGTTCCCATTTTTCGTCCTGGAACCTGTACAGCCCTGAATTTGCAATGGCCCAAAGGCTTTGGTCAAAAACCTCCAACTTTTGGACATTGTCAGGACCACCTTTCATCGCTATCAGATCGTAATTGTCCAATTTGTTCAGGCTTCCCTCCGCTACGACATATGCCATTCCATTCAATACGGCCACCTGTGTTACTGGGAACCCGGTAGGAATCAATTCGCTGCTTTCCTGAAGGTAGGGCTGATCCATTACAGGCTTCCAAAATACATTTTCTCCATTTTGCGCCAAAAGGGATGGTCCATAAATAAAAAGTAGAAAGCAAGATAAAACGGGAGTTAGGCACTTAAGCATAGATTTTTCTTTGGTATGAATTTATCTGATATACCTGTCCATGGCAAAAAGTACCATGTCTATTATTGATTATTTATTGTTTATCCCATTTTAAAAATCAGGATAGTAGAAAGGGTTACCATTGGCCCTCTTATTAAACCAAAAGCTTCAACAAAGATCACTAAATAAATATGCTGATTCAGTTGGTAAACAGAATTATTCGTATTTATCCGGTGTTTTCTTTTTACCTAAAATCCTCAGTACATTCCTATGATCAGTTGACCCTTATCCCAAATGAAAATTTCGACCTAAAAAACAGCCCGGATTGAAATTGACCTGGAGTGCAGCGAGGACCAGTACCTGGTTAATTTTGGCATCCATAACCTCTATAAAGGGCAGAGCGGTTTTGTGCGTCCGGTCATTGTACAGCCCGATGAACTGGAATGGACCCAGGTCATCGAACAAGCCAATACCTTTAACCTGTCCACCTACGGTTCATTTTCACAGCTTATTGTGGAATCAGAAGAACCGGTTCACACCGTTGGCTTTATCTTCAACGTGGTCCACTCAGGGGACCTCCCCGATGAAGACTTTGAAGATTTAAGTGCCACCATCAGGCTGTACGGAGACAATGCCGAGGTCCAAACCTACCAGTATACTGCAAGGCCGGTAGGGGAAGTTTCGGTGCCGATGAGTGAGGTGGTGAGGTTTTAGTTGATTAAAAAACCAGTAAATTAAGTTGCATATCACCGACCAATGAAAGGCTGTTTTTTTCACTTAGAA
>JBBDSB010000658.1:0-15940 GCA_040905205.1 Cyclobacteriaceae bacterium | reverse complement strand
GATAAGGAGGCAAATGAGCATGGGATTGAATTGATCCAGGATGATGAGATTTTCAGGGCCGCACAGGTTGGCATTGGTTCCATGGGTATCGTATTTTCTTTAATTTTGGAGGTTCAGGAAACTTATCGTCTTTTTGAAGAGAGGATATTGAGAAACTGGGAGGAGTTAAAAGCTGAAATGAAGGCCGGAGACCTCCATCATTTCATCAATGAACACCGGCATTTTGAGGTGTTGATCAATCCCTATAAGGATGAGGACGCATCCTCAGAAGAAGGAAGGAAAAGAAAATGCCTGGTGACGACCCGGAACTACAGTCAGAAAACCGATGTGCCCCAATATGCAGGTAAAGTCAGGAATTATTTTTCTTCATTTATTTCCGGAATTGCCATATCTGGCAGGCTGTCACCATGGGTTTTCAATAAAAACCACCTTTCCATTCCCCGAATGACGAATAATTCCCTCAAACGATTGATCGATCATGGGGATCAGGGAGGAGGCTATGAGGATATTTCCAACAATGTTTTGGATCAGGGTTTGGGAGAACTAAAATTTTATGGTTATGCCATAGAATTTGCCTTTGAAGTGGAACGGGTATTTGAAGCAGTGGACCTGATCCTAAAAATCTGCAATGAATCCAAAGCCTATAATCATTTGTTGGCAGCACCTTTTGCTTTGCGGTTTGTCAAAAAATGCCCTGCGCACCTTTCCATGATGAACAGGGGGGATATGTGCATGATTGAATTGGTGAGCGTCAAAGGTGTGACAGGAAGCATGCCCCTTTTTAAGCGGTTGGAGCGGGAATTGCTCAAAATCGGCGCAGTTCCCCATTGGGGCTTGTCCGTGCAGCCATGGTACCGGGAAATGGTGGAAAAGGCCTTTCCACTTTTTCCAGAGTGGGAAAAGTGGCAGGAGAAGTTCGGGGGAAAAACCTTCTCCAATGCTTTCCTAAATCGGATAAAAGGCGAATTATAGTCCTTTTCTGAAGGCAGCCATTTCTTTATAAACCAGTTTTCTGGCCCGGTTGATACCGCCCACCGGCTCATGATCCAGCAGGCCTATCCACGGCGAAAATTCTAATTGCTCCCCAAAAGCCATCCTTTCCGGAAAATCAAAATCCTGAGCAGGCAGGATCAATTCAGCCAGGGGCGTAACGGGAGCTTCCCATTCTATGGAAGTATTTTCCAGGGGTTGTTTGGATTCATCTTCGTGGATTTGAACGCCCAAAATGAAACCATGCGCATCATTTTCCATGTCCTTCTTCAATTGCTCTTTAAGAAAATGGTCTGATTTTGGATCTTCCAGGGTATAACCGAGATCGGGTTGAAGGGGTTGCAGGACAAATTTTACAAATAAGTCGGGCCCAAACCTGAAGGCCCCACCGGAAAAATAGGTTTGGGAAAGCAGGTTTTCATGCTTTTTCGAATGTTTCAAGGTAAGGTAGATGCTTCTCCAATGCCGGGGATGCAAGGCAAATTTAAGTTGCTCAATAAAACCAAAAAGCACGGCATACATGGCTTTTTTGTACATTCTGATATTCCATGCCGAGAGGATAGGGCTGGTAGTCATTAAGAAATTTTGGGAAGGGATACCCATGGGATCCGGTTCCATTACAGGTCCATCTACTTCCAGGACCTTAATGGCCAAGCCCCTCCCCGAACTACGGGTATCGGACTGTATTTTTGGTGGAGCATTGGAGAAACGAATCCAGGCATCATAATTTTTTTCGTCTTTAAACAAGCCTTGTTTTAAGTGTTCGGGAAGGTTTTTTTTGATCTTTAGGGTTCCTTTCAGGCAGCCGTGCATCTTGGGGTGAAAATTGCGAAGCATTTTTCCGTCAGCATATTGCTTCACCAAAAATTTCTTCATGGTGTCAATCATCTCCCGGATGTCCCTTTCCTCACTATCGGTAAACAGGTTATTTTTCATCAGCAATAAATTGAATGGCGTTTAGTCCCGGAAAAAAGAAATAAGCCCCGCCTTTGATAAGTGTGAAATTGGGTAAGGACTTCAACCTGTTTTTTATAGGATAGGCCGGCATGCTAAATTCATCCGTAACCACATTTTCGCTTTGATAATGATTGCCAATGATGGGATCCGCATCATGCTCCAAACCCCCAAACTTATGGAAATTAACCCAGTTGTTTTGGACAAATTCAAACTGCCTTCGAATGTCGGTGACCATACAAATAAAATGCAGTCCTCTTTCTTTGTGGTCTTCTGTTTTATCTATGATTTCCAAAGGATCCATACTGTCTGCTACTGGTTCCCCATAAGGCCGACCTTTTCTGATCATGCTGTGCTTTGCAATCATTTCCGAGGAGTCCTTTTTGTTTCTTTCTGTTACTAGGTGGTCACGTGGGTTGGTTCTCCGAATATGGGCTCCAATAGGGCATTTAAGCCCATTTGGATCCTCTTCCCAATATCCAAATTTATTGGCTTCCGATTGGCTGGGATCACTGTTTTCCGGGCAAAGGACAAGGGGTGACCCGTCCGGCCATCTGCCAACCATTTTGCTGGCCAACCGTATGGCTTCCTCCCTGGTCTTACCCTGGGCCAACAGGTATTCCCAAAAAGCGAATACATTTTGGCTCATTTGTCTGAACACCAAATAGGTGCCATTTTTTCCCAAATCTTTTAGGTTCTTCGAATCAGGATTATGGGGAAGAAGGTCGTTTATATCATCGGATGGATCTACCATTGGAGCAGGGGCATATTCATCATAGAGATTCTTATAGCCCATGATAAATTCCCCGGCCGGAAAAGTAGGGATATGTCCCAGGTCCTTTCCCCCGATCAATTCCCTGATGACGGGCCTTGATATATCATCCCTGAAACCAAAATGCTCTTTTTGGCCCAAAAGAAAGCCTGTAGGCAGGGAATGGAGGAGGGTGATCTGATGCAGCACAGCTCTTTCGGCTTCTTCTTGCAGCACCTCATCCAAGGTTTCAGCGTCCCTGGCATATACCAGAAGCAAAAGATGGATCTCCTCATTTCCCCATTCCCAGTTTTCCGGGGAATTTTCGTGAAAGTCCCCCAAAATAAATTGGCGATTGGCTTCGGTCATCCCCTCCCTAAATTCCCTGGAGAAACTCATCAGTGCGGTAGTGGGAAGATTTAAATATTCTAAACCCTTGAAGGTAAATGCCAGTTGATAAGCCCGGGTATCCGGTTTTTCATCCCCATTTGCAATGAATGGTAATATTGACCGCAGGTATTTTTTTCCTTTTCCGGCATCTCCAAAACGGTATAGCAGGTATTGGGCACTAGGCAATTGACCATGGCCCCGAATGAGCAATCCCTGTATGTCCTTTAATTCCAGCGTTGTCATATTAAATTTTTAAAAGCCAGTCCCTGATTTCTTCCTTATTCATGGACTGGAATAGTCCTTCCCTAAATTTCCGGTTCTTTTTTAGGTTCTCCACACTTAATTCATTATTAAAGCTGTACCAAAATTGGGTGATCTTCTGATGAGCCCTTACGCCCTTCATGTATTCACTGCGGTGGTTGTAATTCTTATGAACCAGCCAGCGGGTTGCAGGGAAGCCAAAAGCATGACTGAATATCACCGCCATGTTCATAGACCTCCTTTCGCTGTCCACAAAATCGTGGGCATAAGCTTCCGACAAATTATCAAAATTAGCAATAAAAACCAGCCTTTTGCCCTGATCCATTTGGAGCCATCTTGCCGTGTGTACAGTGGGTATGTAGGCAAAATAACCTACCAAAGCAACCAACCGAAGGGTAACAGCCAAAAAGGCCCTGCGGATCCATCCTTGTTTTAATGGGGCAATGACAGTCATTTCGTTGAGCACCGGATTTTTTTCCAAAGCAACAATTTGCCTTACTTTTTCGTCGGAAATGGGCTCATTGGGAATATGGGGGTTCTTTTCGTTTATTCTTAAAAGCAGAAACAATATAACCATTCCAAGCAGGAAGACGGGAAAAACAAAGGCCATGATTTTTAAAAACAATGCATCCATAAAAAGACAAAGAATAAGCGATACTATAGAAGTCAACATCACCATTCCAAAGAGAATTAGGGGGAATAGCATGGCCAACTTGTTTCTTCTTTTGTTTTTTACCCGATGTTTGGCCCAATTTAAATTTGGGTTTTGAAGCACATAATTTTCTATTTTTTCTTTAATGGCATTTTCGGACAATCCGGAAAGGTCTCCTTCTTTGGATAGGGGGGAAAAATGATCAAGAATTTCTTTTTTGAGTGATTTTTCGTTTTCCACATCTCCTGCTCCAATAAATTTGAAGCCCGAATAAAAGGTGTTGGGAATACTTTTTTGCTTTAAAAAACGGAAAAGGGCTTGGAAAGAGAGGGTGTCTTCCGGAAATTCAGGGCTGAATTTAAATATTTCCGTCAATTTTTCGCCCAGGAACCCAGCCAATTCACGCAGGTGTTTATTTTTCTTTCCCGTGTAGCTGGTCATCAATACGATTCTTGCGGGCAATTTTTCCTTATCCGCATACATTTGTGAGGGTAGGGTAAGCCAACTTATAAAAAAAGTACCGGGAAGCTGTTGGTGGTAATCCTCCCATTCCGCGGATAAATCTTTTCTGTATTGTAGCAATAATGCATTGACAGCAGGAATGTTATTCTCTTCCAGGGTAACCGTAATTGTCAATCCTCTATGTATGGTGGACATGAGCAACAAAAATTTATTTTACCCAATATAAAAATTTTAATGATGTGAATGGTCAATATGCCAAAAATTAATAATGGTACCTTGCCATTAATACAGCATTTTACCTTACTGTAACATATAGAATGATTCTAATTCCAGACCGGGTCCTTGAATTGTTGTGATTTTATTTTGGTTTTGAATTGGGCACTTATCAAATAATAGAAAACAGTCTATATTGTTAGGAAAGATCTATTTAATGGAAAAAGAATATAAGCGGCTCTCCCTATTTGAATTTTAAAAGAGGTTTCCCGATAAACAGTCATGTTATACATATTAGGCAGATATGAAATTTTGATCAATTGCCTACTGCTTTAGCTGTAGGCAATATGGGTTTGTCAACATCATTGGCTTTAGCCAAATCATTTGTCCTTAGATGGCTCAAATCAAAATTTCACAATAAACTCCTCATACTTCCTGGAATATTTTTCCCCTAAGATGCGCTTCTTGATTTTTGAGGGCAAATCAAATCCAATAAATCATTTGAAATTTTTGCTTTCCGAATATAATTAAAAAACAAATGCTCTTACATTTCCTCAATTTTGGCTAAAGCCGGGGTTTTTGGAATGTTATTTTTTGGAATGGGCTAAAGCCACATTCCTATTGAAGGGGTTTGGGTACTGATTTATGGGCTATAATATGGTTACAATTTTAGGATCAATTGGTTTGCATCAATTGCCACGGTCTAGGAACTTATTAAAGTAAACGAAAGAAATGTACATCAAAACACAAAATTTACATGGCTCTCCTGGGTTCTTCTAGAACTTAATATCATTTAATTGCTATTGAGTTATTGGCTAACAGCGAAATTCAATTTTGTTTTTTTACTGGTAACCTGAGTTTAGGATAAAATGGTTTAAAACCATCGTTTACAACCGTCACCGTAAACCCTTGTGGCGGGTTTTGGAGGGAGAAAGGATGTGGCAGTCTCATACGAATTGGGCAATATTCCTGGATCGATTCAAAATGAAATTAGCACTAAAGTTTGTGGGCTATCGATATATGTGTTTATTTTGAATTCTCTTAAACAATCAATTAAAATGGACCTGGCTACATTTAAGGAGAGTACCCGATACGATCAAATGCCAGTAGACTTAAGCATTCATTTGCAGGCGCTCTGGTTGGATAAAAAAGGAGAGTGGGCAAAAGCCCATCATCTGGTAGATACCTTACCTGATGAAGATTCGGCTTTTCTTCATGCCTACCTGCACAGGAAGGAAGGGGATCAGTCCAACGCAGCCTATTGGTACCAAAGGGCGGGCAAGAAAAAACCCGATGTTCCATTGGATAAAGAATGGGAAAACATGGCCAGGTATTTTTTGGAAAAAAAGTGATTTCGTTCCGGTATTTGACGATGGTCTTTTTTTTCGGATTGTTGTTGACGGTCTTGTCACCTGAGGAAGTTTATTCTTAACTTTATTGGATAATTTTATTAGCATGAAAATAGCATTGATCGCCCACGATGGGAAAAAAGCTGAAATGGTGCATTTCCTTAGTGGGTCTAAATGTATCTTACAGGGTATCGAATTGGTAGCCACCGGCACTACTGGAAAACATATTGAAATGGCAGGGTTCAAAGTAGAAAAGCTACTTTCGGGGCCGATAGGGGGAGATGCACAGATTGGGGCGATGGTAGCCCAAAAGGAATTGGACATGGTAATATTTTTCCGTGATCCACTGGGAAAACATCCCCACGAGCCAGATGTTCAAATGTTGATGCGTATTTGTGATGTGCACAATGTACCCTTGGCAACAAATTTGGCTGCCGCTGAAATGATGTTAAAATATTTACAAAAATCTGACTACTAAGAACAATGATAAACGAATCAGTCCAAATAAAAAAAATTGGGGTACTTACTTCTGGGGGAGATGCCCCGGGGATGAATGCTGCTATCCGTGCCGTAGTTAGGGCTGGTTTTTATTATAACCTGGAAGTTTACGGTATTTACAGGGGTTATGAAGGCATGATCAATGATGATATCAAGAAACTGGAAAGTAAATCCATTGCACATGTCCTGGAAAGGGGGGGGACTTTTCTGAAATCGGGGAGGAGTGAAGAATTTAAAACTCCTGAAGGCCGTAAAAAAGCCTATAAAAACTTAAAAAGTCATGGGATTGACGCCCTTGTGGTAATTGGAGGGGAC
Source organism: Cyclobacteriaceae bacterium (assembly GCA_040905205.1). Taxonomy (GTDB): domain Bacteria; phylum Bacteroidota; class Bacteroidia; order Cytophagales; family Cyclobacteriaceae; genus Cyclobacterium. Next base: position 9,105 of record JBBDSB010000658.1, on the reverse strand, counting down.
GGATCCCTTACCGGAGCCCATTTATTTTATAAGGAATTTGGTATTCCGGCTGTAGGGCTACCGGGGACCATAGACAATGACCTTTTTGGTACGGATCTTACAATTGGGTTTGATACCGCCTGTAATACCGCCATTCAGGCCATCGACAAAATCAGGAATACAGCCACTTCTCATGACCGCCTGTTTTTCGTGGAAGTTATGGGCAGGGATGCGGGTTTTATTGCCATCAATGTAGGCATTGGTAGTGCAGCTGCCGCCATTCTGATTCCAGAGAAGAAAATTCCGGTTGAAAAATTGATCGACAGGTTAAAATTTAGGGAAAAGGCCAAAAAGGAAAGTAATATCGTGATTGTGGCAGAAGGTGGGAAAAGTGGAGGAGCTCAGGAAATCGCCGAAAAAGTAAAAAAGATCCTTCCTACCTATGATATTAAAGTAACCATTTTGGGGCATTTGCAAAGAGGAGGTGCTCCTTCATCTTTTGACAGGATTCTATCCAGTAAATTAGGGGTATCTGCGGTGGAGGGGTTGCTTCATGGCAAATATGATGTGATGGTAGGCATCATCAATAATAAAATTGTTTTTACTCCTATCAAACGTGCCATTGTGGATGACAAAACAGTGGATGAAGAGGAATTAAGGATTGCCAGTATCCTGTCCACCTGAAGATATATCCAAGATTCAATTTATATTGAACTAAGGAAAACCCTTGGGAATGACCCATTTCTAAGGGTTTTTTATTTTTATAAATCGGAAATTAATAATTTTTATTACATTAAGAGGGCATGTAAAAATTAAACCTGGATTAAAAGATGATAGGATCAGGATTTTCGAGAAGGAATTTTATTAAAAAAGCGTCCTTGACCACGGGCATTGCAGGCATGGGTAGCATTAATCTGGTTTCAGGTAGAACGAGAAAAAAGAAGGAAATAAACAGAAGAGAGGTTTGGGTAGCCGGTGTTTCACAGGAGAGGTTGGTTGCCGATTCCCCCCAGCAAATGCTTGACCTGGTTTTAAGCCAAATGGAAAAATCCCTATACTATCAGCCGGATATAGTTTGTCTGCCGGAAGTATTCGCTACCTCCAACATAAAAAACCCATACTCGCTTCAGGAGAAGTTGGATTTTTCCAATGAAGTCCTGAATACCTTATCAAAGTTTGCCAGTCAAAATCATTGCTATGTGGTGGCCCCAGTTTACACGGAAGAAGGAGGGGACGTTTTCAATTCAGCTGTTCTATTAGACCGTGAGGGAAAGGGTATGGGCGAATACCGAAAAACGCACATTACCCAAAATGAAATTAACCGCGGATTGACTCCGGGACCCATAGACCCACCTGTTTTCGATACAGATTTTGGAAGGGTGGGCATCCAAATTTGCTTTGACATCATTTGGGATGATGGCTGGGCCGGCCTGAGAGAAAAAGGGGCTGAATTGGTTTTTTGGCCATCTGCCTATGCAGGAGGCCAAACCGTAAACGGAAAGGCCTGGCAACACAAATACATGGTGGCATCCAGCACAAGAAAGGGGACTGCAAAATTATGTGATGTTACCGGGGAAGAGATTACCCAAACAGGGTTTTGGACCAATAACCTATTCTGTGGTCCGCTGAATTTCGAAAAGGTATTCCTGCACACCTGGCCCCTTGTGCAGCAATTCGGAGCCATTGAAAAAAAATACGGGCGCGATATCAAGATCACCCATTATCATGAAGAAGAGTGGGCCATCATTGAAAGTCTTTCACCGGACCTGAGCATAAGGGCCTTAATGAATGAATATGATCTTAAAACATTTAATCAGTATGCCCTTGAATCCCAGTTGGCGCAGGAAGGGGTGAGGAAAAAGTCAATGGGCAAAGGTTAGGCTGACCGGTTGTTTTAAAATTTTTATTTAGGCTAGTAATTGTAATTGTAAGGTGATATTTATATTATTATAATTCTCATGTTTCGCAGTACAAGTTTTGTCACAATTTTTGCATGAAAAAAGCAAAAATTGTGACAAAACTATAGTTTATTCTCTAATTAACCACGGGCTTCAGCCCGTGGTTAATAATATTTGACCCCTCTGGGGTCCTTCAACAAACGGATAAGAATCATAGAAAGGAAAATTAAATTAAGCTTTTAAACAAGATGCAGGGGCATATAATACTCCCAGCTTGTTTAAATCAATGTGCGAAACTTAAGTTATAATACTAAACCTAAAACCAATATGAAAAAGGACATCGGCCATTTACAGCAAAACAATTTTGATCTTGCAAAAGACAACAGACCAGCGGCTGAATCGAAACCAATTTTGCCTCAAAACCTTCTTTCAACAGAAAATGGCAGGCGGTCTTTTTTTAAAAAAGCCACCCTTGGGGGTTTGAGCTTGGGAGGAATGATGATGTTGCCTATGGAAGACACGATTGCCCATACCACCTCCAGGGTCAATAGAAACTCCAACCCTTCTGACTTGAAAATCACGGATTTGAGAATAGCCCAATATGGGAATGTTCCTTTGCTTAAAATTTACACCAACCAGGGTATTCATGGCTTGGGAGATGTGAGGGATGGTGCTGACAAGCGTTATGCCCTTATGCTTAAAAGCAGGATTTTGGGAGAAAATCCCTGTAATGTCGAAAAGATATTTAAAAGCATAGAGCAGTTCGGTTGGCATGGCAGACAGGGAGGCGGGGTCTCCGGCGTGGAAATGGCCCTTTGGGATTTGGCTGGAAAAGCCTACGGTGTTCCTTTGTACCAATTGATGGGAGGTAAATTCAGGGATAAGGTAAGGATTTATGTGGATACCCCTACCGTCAGGGATCCCGATGAATTTGCTGCTAAAATGAAAGACAGAGTGGACCAGGGCTTCACCATGTTGAAAATGGATATAGGAATAGGCTTGATCAAAGACATGGATGGGATGCTGACCAACACAGAACCATGGGGAGCGATGAGGGGATGGTCAGACAGGGATGTGATGAGCTATACCCAGACGCCCCATCAGTTTACCCATGTGCAGATCACTCAGAAGGGTATTGAAAGGATGGTTGAATATGCGGCCAAGGTCAGGGAGAAAATAGGTTTTGGAATTCCCCTGGCGATTGACCATTTCGGGCATATGGGATACAATGAAATGATTAAGCTGGCCGAAGCTTTTGAGCCCTATAATATTGCCTGGTTGGAAGATCTTATACCTTGGCAAAATACCGAACAATGGAAAAGGATTACAGAAGCCATTACTACGCCTACATTGACAGGAGAGGACACTTATCATAAAAAGAATTTTAAGGAGTTGATTGAAAACCGGGCAGTGGATATTGTGCATCCTGACCCCGGGAGTGCCGGAGGGTACCTGCAGACCAAAAAAATCGGAGATTATGCGGAGGAGTTTGACATAGGAATGGCCCTTCATCATGCCGCTTCCCCCATTACCTTTATGGGTACGGTACATGCTGCAGCTGCAACTTATAATTTTATCGGATTGGAGCACCATTCCGTGGATAATCCCTGGTGGGAAGACCTGGTAACAGGAGTGGATGGGCCGCTGGTAAAAGACGGCTATGTAACGGTACCCGAAACCCCGGGGATTGGTTTGGAATTGAATGAAGAGGAAGTAAAGAAAAGACTAAGGGAAGGGGAGGAGTTTTTTGCCCCAACGGATGATTGGAACGAAGTGAAGTCCTGGGACAGAACATGGAGCTGATTTTATCGGATTTCCATCAGGGCTCTTGATAATTAACTCATGTTTCGCAGTATACGTTTTGTCATAATTTTTACATGAAAAAACATTTTCCTATTCAATAATTTAACTTATGAGTAAACCAAAAGAGATATTGGGTATCCTTTTCCAGTTGGTGATTGCAGGATTGGTGATTATTTTCACCGCTTATTTATTGCCAGGAATTGCAGTGGATGATTTTATCACCGGTATTATCATTGCTGCCCTGTTGGCACTTTTAAACATTACCATAAAACCTATTCTGATTTTTTTGACGATTCCCATAACCCTGATTACCCTGGGATTGTTTTTATTGGTAATCAATGCCCTTCTTGTCCTGATAGCCGCCCAAATTGTGACAGGTTTTACGGTGGATAATTTTTGGTGGGCCCTCTTGTTCAGTTTAATACTTTCATTGGTCAATTCTATATTGGGAATTTCATTGGATGGTTGGAGAAGGAATTAGTGGTTTTGGAAATAGTGTCATGTCACATCAATCTTGACGTTAAACCAACATATCTAAATCTTCTAAAAGGTCAGGCCCGTGGGCTGTCTTCCCCTTTTGGGAACAGGGGGCGAGCGAGGGCAAATGCCGATTAACGTTTGACATGACACTAAAGGTCATTAAACTTCTCTAACTGCTTAGTCATTTTTGGGTAGGACACTTGGTAATGATTGGTCTGCTGATCGCTTGTAATAAATAGGCTGGTCATCATTGAAAACAAATAAATGGGGGGGAGTTTGGCTTTTAGGGACATTTACGATTAAAATATATTTCTCATTTTGGCCAATTTCTTCTTCTGATGGATTGAATTCAAAAACCTCGAATTGTACATCAATGGAGGGATGACAATAATTTCTGATGGCTTCAGATACCATAAACATCTCTTCTTCAGGATCAATCCCTATAAATTTACCCTCATCCGAAACCCCAACGATGATCTGTCCTCCTTCTGTATTGGCAAAAGCCAATAAGGTTTTGGCAATTTTCTTTTGGCTGGTTAAACCATATTTAAAATCCAAACGTAATCCTTCCGGTTTCAATAATAGATTTTTTATAAAATTATTGTTCTTTTTTGGAGAATACATTTTTTTTTTTGGTAAATGATTGTAAATTATAGGACAGTTGATATGAACAATATTAATTTTTTATTTAATTGTATGCAAAACACCTATAATAATTTTAAAAACCCTAGTTGTGAGTAATGGAAAATCAAAATGAAGGTTTATTAATTAAAACCATAACAGCGCTTAAAACGGAATTGAAAGCCTCTGGCAAAAATTATAAGCTGGTACCCTCCGGGGACAATTCCGATGAATATGTCAATTTCTATTTTATTGGCAATTATGAAGGAAAAGAAGTTATTTATGATGCCGTCTTGTTTACCCTTCGTCTACACTATAACAGTGAACTTTATGAATTGGCTGAGCATGAAGCCGCCAAAAAGTTTCCGGAATACAACGGAATCAATTATGAAGAAGATGAAAATGGAAATCTTAAACCCTTGAGAAGTGAGGAAGAGGAGATTGGTTGGTTCATCACAGAGCTGATCATGGATCTTGAAGAGGAAGGTACCGTTAAAGTACAGGAATTTGTGGACATCGACACTTGCCATGATTATGGAATTGGGCTGGATGCTGCCCTGAACTATGAAGAGATTGACGGAAAGGTAATTACAGATTTTATCAATGATTTTAATAACAACACCCTGAAGTTGGACGATACTTTTTATACTTTCGAATCTGAAGATGAGGAGGAGGAGGAAGAAGAACACTGAAATTTTAAATCTTTTTTTGAGATCTGTATGGTTTCCCGGATATAATCTTTAGCAGCATGCTGAAAGTATCTTGGTCCCCAAAGTATGCGCACCCACTTCCGGAAGGGCACAGGTTTCCCATGGAAAAATATGATTTATTGTCAGCGCAACTCCAATATGAAGGGACATTGAAAGCAGATAATTTTTTTGAACCCGGCTTTTTGGATGTGCAATGGATCATCAACACCCATGAAACGACCTATTTTAAAAAGCTGAAAAACCTATCGTTGACAAAATCAGAAATTAGAAAAACAGGATTCCCCTTAAGTCATGCTTTGGTAGAGAGAGAAATCCATCAGGTCTTAAGTTTTTTAATTTTTAACAGTTAAAATTTGTAAAAGCCTAATATTGCTTATATTTGCCCCAATAAATAAAAATCTAAAGAAGTGAGAAAAATTACCTTAACCGTTGGTGTATTTACAATTTTGGGTTTCCTTATAGGAGCTTGTGAACCAGTTGCTACTGAAAATGATTCACCGGAAGGTGATGAAGCAGAGGTGAACCTTACCGATCTAAAAATCGCCTATATTTATACTGACAGTGTAATAAATAACTTTGAATTCTTCAAAGAGAAATCTGCGGAAATTGCGGATAAAGGCAAAAAGTATGAAGGTGAATTGTCCTCAAGGGCCAAAGGGTTTGAGCAGGAGGTTCAAAATTTTCAAAACTCTGCCAATAACATGACCATCAACCAGGCAAAAGCAAAGGAAGAAGAGTTGGTAGCCAAGGAAAGGAACCTGGTGACTTATAGGGACAATATGATGCAGGAGCTCTCGGCTGATGAAACCAAGCTATATAATGATGTTTATGACAAAATTCAGGAGTACCTGAAAGAATATGCATTAGAACATGATTTGGAAATGATTCTTTCCTATACGCGAGGTGGAGGAGTTTGGTATGCCGACAATACAATGGATATTACTGATTTGGTGGTGGAAGGAATCAATGCATCTTACCTTGAGGAAAAGGAAGTTCCAGAACCTGCTCCCAATGAAGAAGAGCAACCGGAAGGTGAAGAATAAAAAATGAAAAAACAATAAACAAAGGGCCCGGTAAATCCGGGCTTTTTTGTTTTTTATTTAATACCTAAATTTACCTTGAATAAAACAATTTCAATTTTAATCCATAAAAATGGAAATCACCAATTTTCTAAAACACCATTACAGACATTTCAATGCGGCGGCACTTATAGACGCGGCAGAAGCCTATAAATATCACCTGGACAATAATGGAAAAATGATGGTCACTTTGGCCGGGGCCATGTCCACGGCAGAGTTAGGCATTTCTCTGGCAGAAATGATCAGGCAGGATAAGGTTCAGATTATCACCTGTACGGGGGCCAACCTGGAGGAGGATGTTTTTAACCTGGTGGCCCATGATTATTATGAAAGGATACCCAGTTATAGGGATCTCTCCCCACAACAGGAACAAGCACTGCTGGAAAGGCATATGAACAGGGTCACAGATACCTGTATTCCCGAGATGGAAGCCATGCGTAGAATTGAGAAGGTGGTATTGGAAGAATGGCAAAAGGCAGACCAGGCAGGAGAAAGTTTTTTTCCCCATGAATTCTTTTACAAAATCCTGTTATCTGGAAAATTGGAAAAAGATTATCAAATTGACCCAAAAAACAGTTGGTTATTGGAAGCCGCCAAAAAGAACCTTCCTATTATTGTGCCAGGATGGGAAGATTCTACGTTAGGAAACATGTACGCAGGGCATTGTATTTCAGGAGATGTTAAAAATGTACATACCGTAAAAAGCGGGATTCAATACATGATGCACTTATCCGATTGGTATATAAAAAATGCCAAGGAAGAAAGTAAAGTGGGCTTTTTTCAGATTGGAGGCGGTATTGCTGGAGATTTCCCTATTTGTGTGGTGCCTATGTTGCACCAGGATCTACAAATGGAGGGTGTGCCTTTATGGGGTTATTTTTGTCAGATTTCGGATAGCACTACTTCATATGGATCCTATTCCGGTGCCGTCCCCAATGAAAAAATCACCTGGGGAAAACTCGGATTGGATACACCGAAATTTATCATAGAATCAGACGCTACCATTGTAGCACCTTTGGTGTTTGCCATCGTATTGGGGCATTGACCTGGAATAATCAAGGTTGTTAAGATGAAAATATTGACTAAAATCCGAAAGGCAAGCAGTTTTATTATGCTTGCTTTTTTTATCATAAATGCATCCACGGCTCAGGATATAGAGCCCCTCAATTTAATTGGGTCTGAATATGATGAACATCAACCCATTATTCATGAGGCTGGTGAAATTTATTTTACATTGGCCTTTCATCCGGAAAACAGGGGAGGAAAGGATGATCCTGGAGATATTTGGTGTGCTGCTCCTTCACCAAATGGGGTGTTTCAGCTTCCGGTAGTTTTAAAGGAAATGAGTACGCCTTATTATGACCTGCTTATTGGGTTTTCTTCCCCGGACACCGCACTGGTTTACCATGAAAACTTACTGGATCAGCAGGTTATTTCAAAATACCATAAAAATCAAAATGGGCAATGGGAAAAAGGGGAAATTGACAGCATCCCCGGTTTTAAAATTGAAGGGAGTCATTTTAGTGGACGGTTGCATTCAAGTGGAAGGATGATGGTGATGGCCATGGAGTCCTTCGGTTCTTATGGAAATGAAGATTTGTATATCAGCATAAAAGAGGAGGGAAATCAATGGTCCAGGCCTCTAAATTTGGGCCCAACGCTTAATACATTCCAGCAAGAACTCAGTCCTTTTCTCTCCGAAGATGGCCATTCTCTGTTTTTCTCTTCCAATGCCCATGGTGCCGTAGGAGGAAAACAGGTTTATGTAAGTCACCGTTTGGATGACCTATGGACTAATTGGACCAAACCGTATCCCCTGCTCCTTCCACCCATGGATGGGATGAACCAGTATTATGTGGAAGATCCCATTCACCGAAAGGTTTACTATACCAATACCCAAACCAGCGACGGATATGGAAATATCATCTGCCTGGGAGAAGAAGAAGTTTCAATAGCAGCGTCCCAAATGGATAAACCCTCCGAAAACACACCTGAAAAGCTTCCTTTGAAGGAGGAAGCTTTGGATATTTCTTCGGAAGCCTCCGAAACTGATTATTTGGAAGAAACGGAAGCAAAGGCCGATTCAATTTCAATAGAAGCTTCATTTGAAGAAATTTTCATGGATTTGGCTCCGGGTACCACCTTTCCTTTAGATCATGTTTTTTTCAAAAGAGGTACCGCGGATTTAGTTGATGAGGCTTCTGCAGATTACATCAGGGCACTTTCAAAATATCTTTTGGACCATCCGAATATCAAGATTTTATTGGAAGGGCATACTGATAGTTTTGGAAGTTCCCGATTAAACAAGGAATTGTCCATTGGTAGGGCCAATGAGATTAGGAACTTGATGGTGGAAGCCGGAGTGGCATTCGAAAGAATCAATGCGACTGGTTGGGGCGGTGACAGGCCCATTGCCAGTAACCAGACCCCTCAGGGAAGGGAGAAAAACAGACGGGTGGAATTGGTGATTTTAGAAAAGTAAAAAAATTAAAACCCGGCCACCTTTTTGGGAAGGACATACCGGGTTATAATGAT
>JBBDSB010000657.1:0-2617 GCA_040905205.1 Cyclobacteriaceae bacterium | reverse complement strand
TGATACCTGTTCCGGCTCCTGCGGCTATAATGGCTTTTTTATGATCTAAAGTCTTCTTAAGGCGATCCCTCACTTCCTGCCGGGTATAAGGATTGCCCTTTCCTGTCCAAGGGTTAGGCATGGTGTTTTTTGGATTGAATTTTTATGTTTAAAAAGCAAGTTACTTTAAAAGTACCGTTGATTCAAGAAAAGGGGAAGGCTTTTAAAAGGTATTTTTTCGAATTTTTGGTTGGATTTTTAAAATTGAGTAAATTAAATGAAAATTCCGTTACGGAGTATTTTGACAAAATATTGACACAAAAAAGCCCTACACCATGAAACCGAACAAAACCATCAATCCTCATCCGGAAAGCTTTATTTTAATAAAAATTGCTCTGTTATTTACCATGATTATTTTGGCGGGATGCCAGAAGGACAAGGCTACTGTTCCCAGAGGGGAAAAGGATATTTCGGGTGTAGTCACCGGCAGCAACGGGCCTGAAGCGGGCGTTTGGGTCATTGCCGAAACACATGACCTCCCCACCCGCTATGCCAAAATCGTGGTCACTGATGAGGAGGGGAAATACCTTATACCCGAATTGCCGGATGCGGAATTCGATGTTTGGGTCAGGGGTTATGGTTTGGTGGATTCGCCCAAGGAAAAAGCCAAACCGGGTCATTCGTTGGATCTTAAGGCAACCGAGGCACCAAGTCCGGAGGAAGCCGCCCAATATTATCCCGCAGGGTATTGGTTTTCTCTTTTGGAAGTCCCTGATAAAAGCCATTTTCCCGGAACCGGACCGGATGGCAATGGAATCGCACCAAGTATTACCAATCAGGCCCAATACCTGAGAAACATCAAAAATGGCAATTGTCTGGCCTGCCACCAGCTGGGAAGTATAGGTACCCGGGAGTTTCATCCTTCCTTAAGAGAAATAGAAAGTTCTGAAGCCGCCTGGGAAAGAAGGTTGCAATCCGGACAGGCAGGAGGCAGCATGACCTCTTCCCTACACAGTCTGGGCAAAGAAGGGTTCTTAAAAATGTTTGCCGATTGGACCGACCGGATTGAAGAAGGGGAGATTCCTGACATGCCCAAAAGGCCGGAAGGGCTGGAAAGAAATGTCGTGATCACCCAATGGGATTGGGCAGATCCTAAAGCCTACATGCATGACCTGGTTTCTACGGACAGAAGAAATCCCACCATCAATGCCAATGGAAAAATTTATGGTGCCCTGGAAGCCAGTGCGGATTATCTTCCCGTGCTTGACCCGGTCAACCATACCGCATCCAGGGTGCCCCTGACAGTCAGGGATCCCAACACCCCTGTTGCCTCCGGTCCGGATATGCCTGCTGCTTCTCCCTACTGGGGGGAAGAGGCCATCTGGAACAGCAAAGCCAATGTTCACAATCCCATGTTGGACGAAGAGGGCCGTGTTTGGATTACGGCAGCTGTTCGTCCATTTGATAATCCGGAAGAATTTAAAGAGGGGTCAGACCATCCCTCAGCCCAGGTTTTCCCCCTCAACCGGTCCAGCCGTCATCTGGGTGTATATGATCCTGAAACCGAGGAATATAAACATATTAGTACGGGATACAGTACCCATCACCTGATGTTTGCCGAGGATGAAAACAATACCCTTTGGACCAGCGGCGGTGGCCAGGTGGTCGGATGGCTGGACACCAAAAAATACCTTGAAACCGGAGACGAAATTGCCTCCCAGGGCTGGACACCGCTGATCCTCGATACCAATGGCAATGGAAAAAGGGATGACTATGTGGAACCCAGTGAGGCGGTAGATCCTGAAAAAGACAAGAGAATTACCAACGGACTCTATGCCGTATCTCCTGCTCCGGATGGATCGGTATGGGGTTCTTCCCTGGGCTATCCCGGCGCAGTGGTAAGGCTCGAACCCGGGGATAATCCGGCCGAGACCGCATTGACCGAATATTATGAATTGCCACTTGATGAAAATGGTGAACCCGTGGAAGGATGGTCCCCCAGAGGAATGGACATTGACCGGAATGGCGTGGCCTGGGTAGCCCTGGCCAGCGGGCATATGGCCAGTTTTGACCGAAGTAAATGTACGGGCCCTTTAAATGGTCCGGATGCAACAGGACAGCATTGTCCGGAGGGCTGGACTTTTTACGCGGAACCCCTACCCCAAATGAAGGGTGTGGAATATCCCGGAAGTGCGGAATCCAGCTATTACACCTGGGTAGATCAATTCAACACCTTGGGTCTGGGAGAAAATATTCCCATCAATACCGGCAACGAATCGGAAGGCTTGCTGGTACTAAAAGACGGCGAGTGGGTCGTACTCAGGGTGCCCTATCCCATGGGATTTTATACCAAATGGATGGATGGCCGGATCGATGATCCCGATGCGGGCTGGAAAGGAAGGGGAATCTGGGCTACCATCAGCACCCGCACGCCATTCCATATGGAAGGGGGAAAAGGCACGACCAGCAAGGTGTACCACTTTCAGATGAGACCGGATCCGTTGGCGTATTGATCATGGTTAGGGTTATCGAATTGGAGGTTGGATGTGGAAGTTAGAAGATGGAAGTTGGAGGCTTGAGCTCGGATTTGGAAGTTGGGAATGCTTTCAAATTGGTATCTTCATGAGGAATTGACAGC
>JBBDSB010000656.1:0-15987 GCA_040905205.1 Cyclobacteriaceae bacterium | reverse complement strand
TATTATTATGTTTTTTTTCCTGCTGAGCTTATCAGCTTCAGCACAGGAAAAAATAGGCATTACAGAGGAAGACTACCAAAATACAAATGTGGACATGGCCGATAAAATGAGGTCCGAAGGAAAAATATATGTATTAGTTGGAATTATTGGAATTGTTTTGGGTGGAATTCTGGTTTATGTGGTATATACGGACCGGAGAATTTCGGGACTGGAAAAGAAATTTAATGATTAAGAAATGAAAAAGGGACATATCATTGGTTTAGGTATCATTGCAGTTGCCATCATGATCATTGTTACTTCTATAGGGGATGCAAGCACCTATGAAAGTTTCTCTACGGCCAGGCAAATGGCGGAAAATGGAAATGATAAATCCATACATGTGGTAGGGGAATTAAAAAAAGATGATAGCGGGCAAATTGTGGGGCTGGACATAGATGAAGAAAAAACTTCCTTTACCTTCACCATGGTCGACAGTGATGGGATGGAGCAAAATGTTTATTATAACGAACCGGTTCCGGCGGATTTTATCAGGTCAGAACAAGTAGTAGTTATCGGATCCTATAAATCAAAAGAAATTTTCGTAGCGGACAAAATTCTCATGAAATGCCCCTCCAAATACCAGGAAACAGATGTTAAAACTGTCTCCAATTGAGCCGCTTTGTCTCGTTGAATCCCCAAAATCTAAATAAATGATGAATACCCTAGTTGGTAATCTTGGGCATTTTATGGTAATTCTGGCCTTTGTCAGTGCCTTGGTCACCGCCCTTTCATATTATTATTATACCCGATCCCATGAGCTGGAAAAATCATCCTGGCGCAACTTCAGCAGGATTACTTTTTATATCCATGCATTGGCCAGTATTTCTATCGCCTTCTGCTTGTTTGAAATCATCTACAATCACCGGTTTGAATATTTTTACGCTTATTCCCATTCTTCCAAAGGGCTGCCTGTACATTATATGATTTCCAGTTTCTGGGAAGGTCAGGAAGGCGCATTTATTCTTTGGATTTTTTGGAACGTGGTATTGGGATTGATTCTTATTCATACCAATAAGTTTTGGGAGGGTCCTGTGATGGTGGTATTTGCTTTGGTCCAGGCATTTTTGGTATCCATGATCATGGGCGTGGTCATCGGAGATCTAAAAATAGGAAGTTCTCCCTTTATGCTTTTGCGTGATGTCTCAGAAGCACCAATATTCCAGATCAACCCGGATTTTATTCCTGAAGATGGTACTGGGCTCAACCCTCTGCTTCAAAATATATGGATGGTCATCCATCCTCCTACCCTATTTTTGGGGTATGCCTCCACTTTGGTGCCCTTTGCTTTTTTAATGGGGGGATTGGTGATGAAAAGATATTCCGAATGGGTAAGACCGGCATTACCCTGGGCCATTTTTTCTGCTATGATTTTGGGTATGGGTATCATTATGGGCGCTTATTGGGCTTATGTTACCCTAAATTTCGGAGGATATTGGAATTGGGATCCGGTAGAAAATGCCGTTTATGTACCCTGGTTGGTCATGATCGCCGCTATTCATACCATGATCACCTATAAAAAAAGTACTACCGCACTGAAAACCTCCATGGTTTTGGTCATCAGTTCCTTTATTTTGGTGCTTTATGCGACATTTTTGGTAAGGAGCGGCGTATTGGGAGATTCCTCTGTCCATTCCTTTACTGATTTGGGACTTTCGGGCCAATTATTGATATATATGCTTTTCTTTCTGGTTATCGCCATCCTACTTGTCGGAAAGGAATGGAAACACATACCCACATCAGATAAGGAAGCTTCCGTGTATTCCAGGGAATTTTGGGTCTTCATAGGTGCCACCACATTGGGATTGATGGCTTTTCAGGTCATTATTCCAACCTCTATTCCGGTTTATAACGCCGTAATCGAGAGTTTTGGAGGACTTTCCAATTTGGCACCTCCGGCTGATCAGATCGGGTTTTATACTAAATTTCAACTTTGGTTTGCCGTTGCTCTGGCTTTGCTCACAGGTATTGGTCAGTTTTTTTGGTGGAATAAAATCGATAAGAAGGAATTGAAAAATTCACTCGTGACCCCTTACATCATTTCCATGGTATTTGCCGCTTTGATTATTACGGTAGGCAGGGTATATGATGTATCCTATATCATTATTGTATTGGCAGGCGCCTTTACCATTATTGCCAATGGAACCATCTTACTGAAATTGGTCCAGAAAAAAACCTTTAAATTGGCGGGTGGATCTCTTGCCCATATTGGTTTGGGGATGATCCTTATCGGTATCATGTTTTCCTCCGGCTACTCTGATGTCATTTCCATCAACATGTCCGGAATGACCTATAAAAAGGATTGGGAAGATGACCTAAACAAGGAAAATGTGCTATTGTGGATCAATAAACCCCTTCAAATGAAGGAATATGAAGTGATTTATAGAGGTAGACATAAAAAGGTAGTAGGGGTGCCGGATTATGTTAAAGCCAGCAAATTGGAATCAACTGATGGCATCAATGAAGCCATCGCTTTGGAACCGATTCAAATAGGGGAAAAAACTTACCATCAAAAAGGGGATACCGTAAATATTGTTCTTGATGAAAACAGTTACTTCAAAGTGGAATATTATCAGGAGGATGAGTTGAAATTCATCTTATATCCAATGTCACAACCCAATCCAACCATGGGGTTAATTTCCTCACCGGACTCCAAAATTCATCTTACCAGGGATCTTTATACGCATGTCTCGGCCATTAACGATTATGAGGATCCGGAATGGAAGGAGGATCAATTTATGGATGCAGGTCCGGGAGAACAATTTTTCATCAATGATTTTGTCACCGAATTTGAAGGGGCAGAAGTGCTTAATGAACTGGAAGGATACGACTTAAATGAGGGGGATATTGCCGTAAAAGCCAATCTCACCATTATGGATTATGACGTTGAAAAAAAACTCAGCCCCATATTCTTGATCAGGGGGAACCAGGTAGGTAAAATCCCGGTCATCGATAGCGACCTTGGCATCAAAATAGAGGTTGACAATATTGTCCCGGAAGAAAATAAATTTGTTTTTAAGGTAAATACCTATCAGAAGGATTATGTCGTGATGAAGGCAGCCGTAAAACCAATGATCAATGTATTGTGGTTAGGCACCATCATCATGCTGATCGGTTTCAGTGTGGCGATTTACCGTAGGTTTGATGAGTTCCATAAAATGAAATTAAAGGGTTTGGAGTAATCTAATGATTTCTACTCCAAAAATTTATTATTGGATTTAAGTCTTTATTTTTTCTAATTTCCAACTATGAAATTTAATATTGCCATTATTGGAACAGGAAACATCGCCTGGCATCTTGCCACTTCTTTAGAAAACGCCGGACATGTGATCACGGAAGTTTATGGCAGGGATATGCGAAAAGCAGAAAAAATCACTGCCCATCTTTATGGTACCGATGGAAAGGATGATTTAGACTTTACCAATAGTGGCGCCCGGGTATTTATCATTGCGGTAAAGGATCAGGCCATTGCCGAAATTGCAGATGCCGTTTTGTTGCCTGAAGGCAGTATCCTTGTCCATACCAGTGGTTCCATGCCTTTGGAAATTCTTGCCTATAGCTCTGCCGACCAAACTGGAATTTTCTATCCCCTGATGAGCTTCTCCCGTCAAAAAGGTGTTTCATTGGATGATGTTCCCATTTTATTGGATTCAGAAGATAGGGAAACCTTAATTACCCTTAAGAAATTGGCCAAAAGCTTATCTGGACAAATCTATGAAATCAGGTCCAAAGATAGAAAAGCCATTCATGTTGCTGCTGTTTTCGCCTCCAATTTTACCAACCATATGATTGGGATTGCAGAAGAAATCCTTCAAAGACAAGGGTTGGATTTTGAAATGATGAAACCCCTCATCGTAGAACAAATCAATAAGACGCTTACCATCGGGGCCAAAGCTGCCCAGACAGGCCCGGCTCAAAGAGAAGATATGGAAACCCTTGAAAACCACTATCATTTTTTAAGTTATAACGATCAGCTGGCTGAGATTTACCGTCTGATTTCACAGGATATTATAGATGCACACTAAAAGATATTAATTATTGACTGTCAGGTAATTACAAATAATAATTTTTTGCAATTAAATTCAACTTTCGTTCATTCTTTGTCGTTATTTTAAAGTATGAAAAAATCTAAGGGTTCACCTATTTTCACTTTCCGTGCTTTTGTTAAAATCATCCGCCCAGGAAACTTATTGATGGTGGCCTTTGCACAACTCATGACTGCTTTTTTTTTGGTAAAGACCACGCAATCGGGCAATCCCGTATGGCAGGATTATCACTTGTATTTACTGATCATCTCTACCATTATCCTAACTGCTTCAGGCTACATGATCAATGATTATTATGATGTGAAGATCGATTTTATCAACCGCCCTCAGGAGGTGGTTATAGGTAAGGGCATGAAGAGACGGATGGTCATGATCCTTCACACCGTAATGAATGTACTCGGTATTTCCCTGGGAATATTGGTAGATCTTAAAATTGGTGCCATCAACTTTATTGCCGCGTTTTTACTATGGCTGTATAGCAATTCGCTGAAACGGCTGCCTTTTATTGGCAATCTGACTGTGGCCACCCTAACCGGTTTATCCATTTGGATAATAGGGATTTATTACCAAACCTCGGAAATGTTAATTTTTACTTATGCCATTTTTGCATTTTTCATCAATTTGATCAGGGAGATCATCAAAGACATTGAAGACCGCAATGGCGACCGCAAGCATGGATGTAAAACCCTGCCCATCGTTCTCGGATTTAGGAAAACCAAAAATATAATTTTTTTCATCGCAATGGTATTTGTCGCAGCCATACTAGTGGTTACATTTAAAATTAATGAGCCATCATTGTTTCTGTATTTCGGAGGATTAAGTATCTTCTTTTTTATTTTCATGTACAAAATTTACATTGCTGACAGAAAATCCCATTTCACCCAATTGAGCACCTTGTCCAAAATTTTGATGTTGACAGGTATTTTAAGTATGGGTTTTCTTTAAATTCATCCCGGATTCCGTAAAACATATTGGCAGTAGATTCCTTGGATTGTAAAAGAAGAAGCTGCAATAAAAAACATTCCCATATATGTTTTTTATCTGTTCAGCAATTGATTAATTTGAAATTTTTAATTCCATCCAACCAACCTTTATCAGCATATGAAAAAGATCCATTTATCATTATCATTAATAATTTTATTCTATTCTATATCCGGTTGTTCTACCGAGTCAAAAAAGGAGAAGGAAACTCCCTCTCCAAAGCAGCCTTTTCCAAGTGAAATCATCCATTTTTCACCGTTGGAAAAAAATCCGATTTTCAGCGGAACAGGTCAAAAAACTTGGGACAGTAAAATAAGGGAACGGGGATATATTCTTAAAGAAGGGGATGGCTACCATATGTGGTATACGGGATTTGAGGGATATTCAGACAGTACCTTATTAAAACTGGGTTATGCCTATTCTGAAGATGGTTTAGCCTGGAAAAGATATGCTGAAAACCCCGTTTTCAAAGAAAGTTGGGTGGAGGACATGATGGTTCTTAAACACGAAGGCACTTATTACATGTTTGCCGAAGGCGAAAATGATGTGGCTAAACTCCTTACTTCCGAAGATAGAATAAACTGGGAAAATCATGGCTTTCTGGATATTCGCCAAACAAATGGAAACCCTCTCAGTAAAGGGCCATACGGTACCCCTACCGCCTGGTATGAGGAGGGTATATGGTATTTGTTTTACGAAAGAAATGACCAGGGCATCTGGTTGGCTACCTCTAAGGATCTTCAGGTGTGGACCAATGTTCAGGATGAACCTGTTATTACCATGGGCCCCGAAGAATATGACAAATTTGGCGTTGCTGTCAACCAGCTCATAGAACATGAAGGGTATTATTATGTTTATTATCATGGAACGGCATTTGAAGACTGGAGTGAATGGACCATGAACGTTGCCGTCTCCAAAGATCTTGTCAAATGGAAGAAATATGATCAAAACCCCATCATGGAAGATAATAAATCCTCCGGCATAACCGTGCACGATGGGGAAAAATACCGCTTTTATACCATGCATCCGGAGGTAGTCGTTCATTTTCCGAGCGAAAACAATTGATCTTATCCAATCTCCCTTCGGAATAGGTTAAATTACTTGTATTTTTGCCCCAGGGAAATAAAACCCATAAAATTTGAAGAAATTAGCTGTTCTTGCCTCCGGAAGTGGATCCAATGCTGAAAAAATCATGGAATACTTCCGCCATTCCACCAAAGGTAAAGTCGTATTGGTCGGCTCAAATAAATTGGACGCACATGTGCTCGAAAGGGCAAAGAAATTCAAGGTCCCTACTCTTACTTTTACACGCAAGGAAATGATTGAGGGAAAATTGGAAAAAAAATTACGCTCGGAAAAAATAGATTTTCTGATTCTGGCAGGTTTTATGCTGCGAATCCCTGAAAAGTTAATTCAAGCCTTTCCCGATCGAATTGTCAATATCCACCCGGCATTGTTACCGGATTATGGCGGAAAGGGCATGTATGGGATGAATGTTCACAAAGCGGTAAAAGAAGCCGGAGAAAAGGAAACGGGCATTACCATTCACTTGGTCAATGAAAATTATGATGAGGGAAAAATAATTTTCCAGACCGCAATACCACTGCTTCCTGAGGACACACCTGAAAAGATCGCTGAAAAGATACATCTATTGGAGCACAAATACTATTCAAATGTAATTGAAAGTCTTATTTAACGTCTTGATTTTCCTACCTTTGCCCATTCAAAAATAAAATTAATATTTCCAATGTTTTCACCTTCAAAGCAGCCTCCAAATAGAGCCAAACTTTGTAAGCGATTTAAAAAAAAACTATATAATGGCTGATAAAAAAATCCAATCTGCATTGATCTCGGTTTACTATAAAGACAATCTAGAACCCATTATAGCTTTATTGAAAGCCCAGGGCGTAGAAATTTATTCTACCGGGGGTACTCAAAAATTCATAGAAGACCAGGAAGCAAAGGTCATCCCAGTAGAAACCTTGACCGGATATCCTTCCATATTTGGAGGCAGGGTGAAAACCCTTCACCCCAAAGTTTTCGGAGGGATTCTTCACCGGAGGGATCATGAAGGAGACCAATCGCAGGCTAAAGAATTTGAAATTCCCCCCATCGACCTGGTAATTGTGGATTTGTACCCCTTTGAAGAAACCGTTTCATCAGGAGCTGCCGAAGAAGACATTATTGAAAAAATTGATATTGGCGGTATATCCCTGATCAGAGCCGCTGCCAAAAATTTCAAAGATGTAGTCATCGTGGCCTCGAAAGATAAGTACAAAGCCTTGGAAGAAAAATTAAAAGCCAACAATGGTAAAACCAACCTGGAAGATCGGAGGTATTTTGCAGCCCAGGCATTCAAAGTTTCCTCTCATTATGATACACAGATCTTCAACTATTTTAATCAGAATGAAAAAATTCCTGCATTAAAAATCAGTGAAGAAAAGTCCATAGCACTTAGGTATGGAGAAAATCCCCATCAAAAAGCCCATTTTTTCGGAAAATTGGAAGATATTTTTGATCAGCTTCATGGAAAGGAACTCTCTTACAATAATTTGGTTGACGTGGATGCAGCAGTTGCCCTGATTTCGGAATTTGAGGGAGACACGGCCTTTGCCATTTTAAAACATACCAATGCCTGTGGTGCCGCTACCGGAAAGTCTGTAAAGCAGGCTTATGAAAAAGCCTTTCAAGCAGATACGGTTTCCGCTTTCGGAGGGGTATTGGTAACCAATAAAAGGGTGGACCTGGCTGCTGCAGCCGCGATGCATGGTTTGTTTTTTGAGGTTTTAATTGCCCCGGACTTCGATGGAGATGCCCTTCAATTGCTGAAAGGTAAAAAAAACAGAATATTACTAAAGCAGAAATCCTTGCTTCAAGGAAACAAACTGGCTAAAACCCTTTTGAATGGTTATGTGGAGCAGGAAAAAGATTTACGGACCGAGGAAATTCCTGACTTTAAAGTAGTCACTAAAAAGAATCCTACGGAAGATGAAATGCATGCCTTGGTCTTTGCCCTTAAAATTTGTAAACATTCCAAATCCAACACTATAATTTTGAGCAACAAAGAACAGTTATTTGCAAGTGGGGTGGGCCAAACTTCCAGGGTAGATGCCTTAAACCAAGCCATCGCAAAAGCCAGGTCTTTTGGATTTGATCTTGAAGGCGCTGTCATGGCCTCTGATGCTTTTTTCCCCTTTCCCGATTGTGTGGAAATTGCAGGCAAAGCAGGTATTTCCGCTGTGGTGCAACCCGGTGGTTCAATAAAAGACCAGTCCAGTATTGATTCCTGCAATGAACATGGTATGAGCATGGTGATGACTGGCATCCGTCATTTCAAACATTGATTATTGCCAATGACCTGTAAATAATAAAAAAATTGTATTTAATGAATAAGAAATCCCCTCCTAATTCGTTTAAAGGCGGGGTGGTGTTTTTAAAAAATCTTTCCTCAATTAAAAGAAAAAAGTGGCCAATTGGAATAATTCAAATTTAAGATTATATTTTTGAGGCTGCCTTTCTTTTAAAGGGCTGAATAATGCTAACTTTAAAGGATCAATTCAAATTAAATTAAGAAACAAACCAAAAATGGGATTCTTCGACTTTTTTTCCAGTGACATCGCAATAGATTTAGGTACAGCCAATACACTCATTATCCATAAAGAAAAAATTGTGGTGGATGAACCATCCATCATCGCCATTGATAAAACCAACAATAAAGTGTTGGCCGTAGGCAGAGAGGCCATGAACATGCATGAGAAAACGCATGAAAACATAAAAACCATCCGGCCGCTGAAGGATGGGGTAATTGCTGACTTTTACGCCGCCGAACAAATGATCAGGGGACTTATCAAAATGATTCCCGGCCATAACAAAGGCATGTTTCCTCAATCCCACAGAATGGTAATTTGCATTCCCTCAGGGATTACAGAGGTTGAGAAAAGGGCAGTAAGGGACTCCGCTGAGCATGCCGGAGGCAAGGAAGTCTATATGATTTATGAACCCATTGCTGCGGCCATAGGGATTGGCATAGACATAGAAAAACCCATGGGGTCTATGATTGTGGACATAGGA
Source organism: Cyclobacteriaceae bacterium (assembly GCA_040905205.1). Taxonomy (GTDB): domain Bacteria; phylum Bacteroidota; class Bacteroidia; order Cytophagales; family Cyclobacteriaceae; genus Cyclobacterium. The sequence goes on along the minus strand of JBBDSB010000656.1, from coordinate 6,853 downwards.
GGGGGCACCACAGAAATTGCCCTGATTGCACTTTCCGGGATAGTTTCTGACCAGTCCATCAGGGTAGCAGGAGATACTTTTACCAAGGACATCCTGGATTATATGAGAAGACAGCATAACCTACTAATAGGAGAAAGATCTGCTGAAAAAGTAAAAATAGCGATCGGTTCAGCCCTAACCGAATTGGATGATGCACCGGAAGATTATGAAATCAGGGGCAGGGATTTGATGACAGGTATCCCCAAAGTAATCAAAGTTTCTTATTCGGAAATCGCCTTTGCCCTGGATAAATCGGTTTCCAAAATTGAAGAAGCGGTTTTAAAGGCATTGGAAATCGCCCCTCCTGAACTTTCCGCAGATATTTATGATAATGGTATCCATTTGACCGGGGGCGGCGCCTTACTTAAAGGTTTGGACAAAAGACTACACCAAAAAACTAAATTGCCCATACATATTGCTGAAGATCCACTTAGGGCCGTGGTCAGAGGCACGGGTAATGCGCTAAAGAATATTAATAATTTTAGAACGGTACTGATGACCTGATGATTGGATGCAGCAGATTTTATTATTTTTATATGGATTAAGGGCATTTATCCTATTTATTGCCCTGGAACTTTTGGCAATAGCCGTGATCGTTACGCATAATTCTCCACAAGGAGCCGTATTTTTCAACAGTAGCAATCGGGTGACGGGAAATATATTGAAGATAAAGAAAGACTTTGTACAATATTTTTACCTGGCTTCCGTCAACGAAACCTTATCTGAGAATAATGCCGAGCTTCTTAATAAAGTGGGGAAACTTACACCTGTCAGGGACTCAGTTTATCTGGAAATCGACTCCACATTGGAGTCAAAATTTGACTTTTTATCAGCAAAGGTCATCAATAACTCTATCCATTTAAACCAAAATTATATCACTTTGAATAAGGGGTCCCATCATGGCATAAAAGAAGGGATGGGGGTATTTAACGAAAGAGGGGTAATCGGGCGGGTAAAAGGGACCAGCAAAAACTTTTCTTCTGTTATTTCTGTTTTGCATACTGATTTATTAATATCATCAAAGTTCAGTCAAACGGATGTTTTTGGTTCCACCAAATGGGATGGAAACCGATCAAATGAAGCCAAATTGCTATATGTTCCCAGACACGTACAGGTTAAAAAAGGGGATGAGGTAGTGACTTCAGGTTACAATGCCATCTTTCCAGAAGGCATGTCCATTGGAAAGGTAAAAGAGGTAAAAGAGGGCCCCGAAACGAATTATTTGGACATTACCTTAGAATTAAGCACTGACTTTTCAAAACTGACTTTTGTTTATTTAGTCGAAAACGTTTTTAAAGAAGAAATGGACAGTTTAAATATGGAAATGGGGAATCCTATCAATGACAGCAGGTAAGATAATAAAATACAGTGTGGTTTTTTTAATTTATTTCCTGGTACAGGCTTTAATGCTCAAAAACCTGGTACTTTTTGGGACGGCCTTCTGTTTTCTGTATGTCTTTTTTATACTCAGTCTACCTCAGGAGATTAAATCCGTTGCTTTGATGCTGATAGGGTTTTTATTGGGCTTGGCCCTTGATTTTTTTTATGACAGTTTAGGAATGCATGCCGCAAGTTGTGTATTATTGGCCTTTCTGCGGAATCCCTGGATAAAAGTGAATACACCTATAGGAGGGTACGATGATAATGTTCCCCCGACATTGTTAAACATGGGATTCGGGTGGTTTACCGTGTACAGTTTGCCTTTGATTTTCCTCCATCACCTTTTATTTTTTTATATTGACATTTTAGGAACAGAATTATACCTTCAACTCGTTACAAGAGTGGTAAGCAGTGTGATTTTCACTTTTATTCTAGGTACAATCGTTCAGGCTATTTTCTACAAAAAAGAAAGGATAATTTAATGTATACGGGTAGGTCTTTGGTCATCGCTATTTCGATTAGTTTAGTCGCATTTGTATTAGTCGGAAAGTTATTTCTGATTCAGGTAACTGATGACAGCTACCTTAGAAAGGCTGAAAGAAATGCCATTCAGCGCATTGTGGATCATCCTTACAGAGGTCTGATTTATGATAGGAACAATTCACTGATGGTTTTTAATGATCCAGTATTTGATCTGATGGTCATCCCGAGAGAATTCAGCCTGGAGGACACCTCCAAATTCTGCGACTTGTTCAATATTGAGAAAGATATTCTTATTGAAAATTTTGAAGCTGCACTAAATTATTCCTGGGTAAAGCCTTCCCCTTTAATCAAGCAAATTTCCAAAGAGGAATTTGCTGGTATGCAGGACTACCTAATTGATTACAGAGGGCTTTTTGTGATGACACGCTCTGTCAGATCCTACCCGATGTCAGCTGCATCCAATACCCTGGGTTACATTGGGGAAATAAGTGGTAACCAATTATCCAGGGACAGCAGCAATTATTATAGCCAGGGAGATTATATTGGATTAAGTGGCCTGGAACAATATTATGAACCGGATTTGAGGGGAGAAAAAGGGGCAAAGTACAAAATGGTCAATGTCAGGGGTATAGATAAAGGTTCCTTTAAAAACGGTGACCTTGATACCCTTTCCAAAGCCGGAGAAAACCTTCAGTCTACCGTAGACCTGGAACTTCAGGTATATGCAGAAAAATTGATGCAGGGAAAAAGAGGTTCTGTGGTGGCCTTAGAGCCAAAAACCGGAGAGGTATTGACCATGTTATCGGCACCCATCTATGATCCCAACCTGCTGGCAGGTTCAAAATTCAGTAAAAACTATCAGCTACTGAACCAGGATATAGAAAAGCCTTTATTTAACAGGCCCATTATGGCCATGTACCCCCCTGGTTCTATATTTAAAATAGTTCAATCACTAATTGGGCTTCAAGACAGTATTTTAACACCCAATACCGTTTTCCCCTGTAACCGTTCCCTGGTGAATTGTCACAATCACCCCAATCCAGTTAACCTTTTTGGTGCCATAAGAAACTCCTGCAACCCTTATTACCATCAGGCATTTAGGTTAATGATCAATAGATCTGCATCTCCAAATACCTATATAGACACCCAGATTGGTCTTGATAATTGGAGATCGTCGGTAATGAAATTTGGTCTTGGGGGCAGGCTCGGAATTGACTTGCATGGTGAAAAGGGCGGGTCTGTTCCCTCAAGCTCGCTCTATGATAATGTATACGGTGAAAAGCGTTGGAAATACTCCACCATTTATTCCCTGTCTATTGGACAAGGGGAAATTTTGGTCACCCCCCTGCAAATGGCCAACCTGGCTGCAATTTTCGCCAATAAAGGTTATTATTATATCCCTCATCTGATCAAAGCAATAGATGGGGATCCGGACAGGATCCCGGAAAAGTTCAAAACCAAAATAGAATCAGGTGTGGATGCATCCCATTTCGATCTTATTCAGGATGCCATGGTTCAAGCCTTATATGGCACTGCAGCCAGAGCAATCATGAAAGACATTGCCATAGCAGGGAAAACAGGTACTGCCCAAAATCCGGGGGGAGAAGACCATTCCGTTTTTATTGCATTTGCCCCAATGGAAGATCCGAAAATAGCCATAGCCGTTTATGTGGAAAATGCCGGATGGGGAGGAAGGGCCGCGGCAAGCATCGCTAGCCTTTTGATAGAAAAATATATTAAAGGCGAAATCACAAGGCCTGCGTTGGAAGAATATGTGTTGGAAGGCGAATTCATTTACTAATTGAGACAGAAAGATTCATATTTTTATAAAATTGATTGGATTGCCATCGGCCTTTATTTCTTATTGGTCCTGGTGGGCTGGCTTAATATTTATGCCGCGGTCTATGATGAACAAAATGCGACCAGTATTTTTGATTTTTCCATCAATTCCGGAAAACAACTCATTTGGATAGGAACGGCTGTCCTTTTGATCATTTTAATTATGGTGGCAGATTACAGGCTATTTCAAAATTTAAGCCTGGTACTTTATCTCTTTTTCGTGGTCCTGCTCTTACTCACACCCTTTATTGGTAAAGAGATCAATGGGCAAAGGGCCTGGTTTGAATTGGGTATTTTTAGGATACAACCTGCCGAATTCGCAAAATTCGCCACCGCATTGGCATTGGCAAAAATTATGGAGAACCCCACCTTTGATCTAAGCAGGTTCAAACATCAATTCCAGGCTTTGGGGATTCTTGGACTTCCGGTGATTTTGATCCTTTTACAGCCTGATACCGGCACCGCTATGGTCTATAGTGCTTTCCTGATCATGTTATACCGTGAAGGAATGCCCCAACGCTATTATGTCTTTGCCATTGCTTTTATTGTCCTTTCTCTTCTTACCTTGGCAATCGATAACAACCTCTATGTGATGGGAGGTATAGGGTTGGTTATTTTGACCCTGATTTTCCTCAGTAAAAAAACCTGGGGAAATATTACAGGAATATTTTTTTTAGGCCTATTGATGGCATTTTATGTTTACAGCCTGGATTATGTCGTAGAGAAACTACCCCCACATCAACAGAACCGAATCATGGTGTTGTTTGACCCCGGTGTTGATCCTCTAGGTGTGGGATGGAATGTAACCCAATCCAAAATTGCCATAGGATCCGGAGGCCTATTTGGGAAAGGATACCTGGAAGGGACCCAAACAAAATTCGACTTTGTACCGGAGCAACACACAGATTTTATATTCTGTACTCTTGGGGAAGAATTCGGATGGGTAGGCAGCCTGATCATGATTAGCTTATTCGTTACCCTTCTTTTGCGGCTTATTTTTCTTGCCGAACGCCAGAAAACAAGATTTTCACGTATTTATGGTTATTGTGTGGTAAGCTTACTCTTTTTTCACTTTACAATAAACATCGCAATGACCGTCGGGTTATTTCCGGTGGTTGGAATCCCTTTGCCTTTTTTCAGTTATGGTGGATCTTCATTGTGGTCCTTTACCATATTGCTCTTTATTTTCATAAAATTGGACTCACATAGAATTCAGATTTTGGGCAGGAGTTATTGATTCTGGATGATATAATGGTTTGAGATATCACCTGGCTAAAAGGGGGAAAAAAATAAATTTAAACCAAAACCATAAAAATGCCGTAATTCTTTTATATTTTACATTAAATAAAAACCTTTTAATACTATGAAGAAGTCATCGTTCTTAATTTTGGCCCTGGGTGTATTTACAGTCTTCAGTTGCAGTGAAAATGCTGAACCCGAAGAAGATCCTCAAATTGAAGGTGAATGGATGCTTCAAGACGCTCAGGTTGAAGGATTTGGTACCGTAACAGTCCCTGGTAGTTCTGTTCCTATTCCTGTAGGAATTGAAGGAGAGGGGGAACAATATGATTTGACCCTTATTTTTAATGAAAATCCAGCGACTGTATTAGCAACGGGCAGCTTCGTATTCAAGGTAGCCTTTAATGCATCAGGCCTGCCTTTAGGGGAACAAGAATTACCTATTCAGGCCGATGACATCTTCTCAGGGACATGGGCCCAAGTCGATGATCAGTTGATTTTTACAGATGGTGACAATATATTTGAATTGGATATCGAAGAATTAACAGAAAATAGAATGAGGCTTTCCGGCACGCCCAATTTCGATGACATAGAAGTTGAAAACGTAACCGTCACAGAGGCTTCTGTAGATTTTTCTTTTATCCGGTAAATCGGTCATTCAAAAGGTGGTTTATCTTTTCCCTTCATAGGGAATATAAACCACCTTTTTGGTTTCGAAAAAAGGCTCGACAAAATAATCATCGAGATAATAGGGGACATATGCCAAATTCAAGGCTTCCAGTTCTTCATCTATTTCTCCTCCTTTGAGGTAGAACAGGCCATTTTGAAATAAATCGTGTGCATCATCTTTTTTGAATTTTCCCCTTACCCATGGATAAAAATTTTCCATTTGGGTAACTGCCCTACTGATGACAAAATGATATTTTCTTTGGAGCGATTCGGCCCTCACCTGTTGGGCTTCCACGTTCCTTAAACCCAATTTTCTAACGACATCTTTTACTACCGTTATTTTTTTTCCAATGGAATCCACCAGATGGAAATCCGTATCAGGAAATAATATGGCTAATGGGATACCCGGGAAACCTCCCCCGGTACCTAAATCGAGTATTTTTGTCCCCTTTTGAAAATCCACCACTTTTGCTATTCCCAAAGAATGTAGGACATGATGAAGGTAAAAACGATCCATATCTTTCCTGCTGATAACATTTATTTTTTCATTCCATTCCCTGTAAAGCGTGCCCATCAATTGAAATTGGGATAATTGCTCGGTACTTAAATCAGGAAAATATTTTTGTACAAGGTTGTGGTCAGGTACCATGAATCTAAATATGCTTGTTTTTCCCCTGTGCAATTTCAAATAATAATTCTCTGGAGCGGTGAAGTTGGGCCTTTACCGTACCAAGTGGTTTGTTCAGTTCTACGGCAATTTCATCATAGGAAAGCTCATCAAAATACCTGAGTTTTACCAGTTTCCTATATTTGGCCGGCAATTTGTCCACAAATATCCGGACCATTTCTTTTCTCTGGGTTTTGATAAATTCATCCTGAGGATTGTTATCATCATCCTCAACATCAATATTGACTGCATTCCCGCCATCATCTGTGAGTGTATTGTTTAGACTCATCGTCTTCAATTTCTTTTTACGGATAAAATCTATGGCGTTATTGGTGGCGATCCGGAAAAGCCAGGTACTAAAAGTATAATCCTTTTTAAATTTGTGAAGGTTTCTGAAAGCTTTGGCAAAGGCTTCCATGGTAAGATCTTCTGCATCATCAGCATCTCTTATCATTTTGAGAATCATAAAATAAACGGCCTTTTTATACCGCTTCATCAAATTGGCATAGGCCTGCTGATCGTTCTCAATGACTGCTT
>JBBDSB010000655.1:0-2625 GCA_040905205.1 Cyclobacteriaceae bacterium | reverse complement strand
ATTTAAAACTTCTAAACCCAATTTCAATGAACGAAAATCTTAACAAAAGCGCGCTCTTTAACGGGAGCTGTTTTGCTTTGATTACCACCGCCTTTACCTTTGCCATCCGGGCAGGGATTTTGCCTCAACTTGGAGAAGAGTTTGGCTTATCCGGAGAACAACTCGGTTTTATTAATTCCATGTGGTTCTTGGGATTTCCTATTTCCATGATCATCGGGGGATTAGTTTATCACACTTTTGGCCCTAGGAATATCATGAGGGTAGCATTTGTCGCCCACACCCTTGGTATTCTTCTTACCATTTACGCAGGAGGGTATACCACGCTTCTGATTTCCACACTTTTTATCGGTTTTGGTAACGGATGTACAGAAGCAGCCTGCAACCCTATGATTGCAGACATGTATTCTGGTGTGAAAATGAACAAAATGCTCAACAGGTTCCACATGTGGTTCCCGGGAGGCATTCTTCTCGGCGCTTTGATCTCTAAATTCATGACTGATGCCGGAGGTATATTGGCCAGCTGGGAATCCCAAATGTGGGTCCTCATGATACCTACCATTATATACGCCGTTTTATTTTATGGCAAAGCTTTTCCAAAACCAAAAGTGGAAGGTGTCCAATCTTTGACAGAAAACTTCAAAGCAATGGGCAGTCCTGTATTCCTTTTCTTATTCGTTTGTATGGCTTTGACCGCCATTACCGAATTTGGACCACAACAGTGGGTAAATATTGTATTGGCAAACAGTGGTGCTGATGCCATGCTAATTTTGGCCCTGACTACAGGCGTAATGGCCGTGGCCAGGTTCTTTGCCGGTCCGGTTGTAGAGAAATTAGGCCAAACGGGTGTTTTACTATCAGGGGCAATTCTTGCCACTATTGGTATTTATCTTTTTAGTATTGTTACAGGTCCCGTCGCCTACCTCGTTGCTATCATATTTGCATTAGGTGTGGCTTATTTCTGGCCAGTAATGGTTGGAGCCGTTGCCCAAAGGGTTCCCTTGAGCGGAGCTTTGGGTATGTCGATTATCGGAGGTATCGGCATGTTTTCCACCGCCATTTTCCAACCCATCATTGGTGGTTGGATTGACTCTTCAAGGGCTGAAATGAGCGCGGAAGGGCTTTCCGGAGACGCCTTGGAAATGGCTGCAGGTCAAGCAACTTTAGCCAATATGAGTGTCTTTCCAATGATCTTAATCGTTCTGTTCCTCATTTTCTTTTTCTGGCAAAAAAATAGCGGAAAAACAAGAACCATGGAATCCCCGGCTTAAGAGAAATTAAGCCCAACATTATTGATCCCCAACAGGAAGCGGAATTATAATCCGCTTCCTGTTTTTCATAAAACTGGAATTCCTTTTTATAATTTGGCTTATCAATAAATACCCCCTCTCCACACATTATAATATTTCTGAAAAATTGAACTATGTAGCATTAAATCCGGTTTTTATGGCTTAAATATTACTTTACCACCTTTCTTCAAAATTTAAATCGCCTTTACCGTGAAAGATTATTTAAACCAATCCTATTGGAACAATAGCGTTCAGGAATACCTTTTAGCCTTTGGCAGCATTTTGCTGGGAATTATCCTGATTAAAATTTTTAAAAGGTATATTTTTAAATCTATAAAAAACCTTACAAAAAAAACGGATACCAATGTTGATGATTATCTGGTAGAAAGCATTGATAAATATGTAATCCCTGCCGTTTATTTTTATATCATTTATTTGGGAATAAAAGCTTTGGAGCTTTCCCCGAAATTCATGAATACCTTATCGGTCGCTTTCCATGTCATAATTACCTATTATGCCATAAGAATGATTTCCAATACTTTGAGGATATTTTTGCAATCCTATGTAAGAAAGCAGGAGAATGGGGAAGAAAAAGTTAAACAGATCGGAGGTATTTTGCTCATCCTGAATGTAATCATTTGGGGGATGGGAATCCTGTTCTTTTTAGATAATAGGGGGTTTGACGTGACCGCCATAGTCACCGGTATGGGTATAGGAGGTATCGCCATTGCCCTGGCAGCTCAAAATATTCTTGGTGACCTTTTTAATTATTTTGTCATCTTTTTTGACCGCCCAGTGGAAATCGGGGATTTTGTCGTCATCGACGATAAAAATGGAATCGTGGACAAAATCGGTATCAAAACCACCCGGATCAAAACCTTATCCGGTGAACAGCTGGTCGTTGCCAATGGAGATTTAACCAGCTCCCGGATCCACAACTTCAAGAAAATGCAAACCAGACGGATTGTGTTTTCCATAGGAGTGAGCTATGAAACTTCCCCGGAAAACCTTAGAAAAATCCCTGGTGTCCTCAAAGAAATCGTGAACCAACAAAGCCCTGTGAATTTTGATAGGGCCCATTTCAAATCCTACGGGGACTCCAGCCTGGATTTTGAGGTAGTTTATATCATCCAGGATCCCAATTACAACACCTATATGGATATCCAACAGGAAATCAATTTTGCGATATTTGAACGGTTTGCAGCCATGGGTGTCATTATCGCCTTCCCAACCAGGACCCTTTATGTCCGAAATGAAACCGACCAGTCCTTTAAAATTGAAGGAAACACCCCACCAGATAACAAAGAGCCCGAAAGTCAGCTGCTCAGTGATAGCTGAT
>JBBDSB010000654.1:0-2645 GCA_040905205.1 Cyclobacteriaceae bacterium | reverse complement strand
CTCTGCTTTTTAAGCACTCCTTTTGACATCAACATGTCACCGTGCTCAGAGGTGAAAACCAAAAGGGTATTGTCTGAAATTCCCGCTTCTTCCATTGCGGCGATCAAATCCCCCAAAGCTTTGTCCAAAGCAGTACAATGGGCATAATAATTGGCTATAACATTTCTTGCACTGTCCTGAAATTCATCCGGAACATTTGGTCGCAAAGAAATGTGTTCCGCCTTATACATTTGGCGGAATTCCTCTGGAGCGGTGTGATATGGATCATGAGGCGGCCCCCAGGAAAGGATTAATAAAAATGGATTTTTCTTGTGTCGATTGATAAAACTGATGGCACTGTCAGTTTGAGGGAAGGCATCGTAACCCTCCCAAATTTGTTTTTGGTCGTCTTCATCAAAATAATAAGAATCATTATAATTATGTGTCACTTCCCGGACTTTCCAAAAATCAAATCCCTGCCGCCTTTCTTTAGGGACCGGTTTGTTCCGGCCGCTAAATGGAGGTTCTCCCCTTTTATGGCCATTCAAATGCCATTTTCCAATGTATCCGGTCTGGTATCCGGCATCCTTGTAGATCTTTCCTATGGTTACCGCATCAGTTGGAAAGGGCTTGTCATTATAAAATATACCATGTGTCAACGGATATTGACCTGAGATAAAACTGGCCCTCCATGGGGCACAAACTGCCATCACCGTCACGGCATTCTCAAAAACGATGCTCTCTTCTGCCAGTTTATCGATATTTGGAGTTTTGACATCCTTGTTGCCCGTATACCCCAGCGATTGATACCGCCATTGGTCGGCAAGCACAAAAATGATGTTGGGAGGGGTGGAAGAAGAAAGTGCTTCCTGATCAGGTTCTTCTTTTTTGGCCTGTTGGCAACTGTAGAACAAAAAAACGGCTAAGGCAATAATAAAATAGTTTTTCACGGTTAGATTGATCAATTGAAGGAATCGGTTTTTTCAGTGAAGATGCTAAATTTTAGGCAAATAAATCAATGATCTACTTATTATTTTAACAAGCAGCAGAAAAAACATTCAGGATAATATGGAAAAATTTAAATTATCCAAGGATTTTATTTCTGGCCAGGGAGATATTTTTTTCTTGGATTTCGGGTTTTAAGGTATCGAAAACAACTATCGTGGATTCAGTTTCGCTTTTGGCTTTATGCCACTTTTCATGGATGCCCAACACCAAAGTCTCTTGGTGTCTTTCCATTATCCAATCATTTCGGTCGGGAATTTTTTCAAAAGGGGTAGGTAAACACATGAACAGAAAAAAAAGAAGTTTTGTATGTATTTCATTTTATCTTTGCTTGCTCCAGTGAGCTAACAAAAAACAGGCTAAATTCAATACAAAGTAATATTTATAGTTAAATCTATTTTATTTTATATTTTATATATATTTATTATTATAAAATAACATTAAAATAAGATAAAAATAAATTTTGGAAATATCTAAAAATAGGTCAAATGATCAGATTGTCCGCTTTTCCTGTACGGATCTAATACAACCCTTCTTGGTTTTTTTAAAATTAAAGTTTCTTATATCAGCTTAATCAACTAATTTCGTTTCCTATATCCAAACCAGCCCAATGCCATGAAATCAAGCATGACGGGAACGTCACACGTAGAGATGATTGTAAAACATGCGAGATTCCATATGGCCGCTAAAAAACAATTATAATCATATGAAAAAAATAGCCTTAATATTCCTTTTAACTGGACTTGTTCATCTTGTTTTTGGCCAGGATCCGGAAAGGTTCAAAGACCAGTTACAGGAAATAAGGGCCACCTATCCTCCAGAAGACTATGAAAACGCTGTTCTTTTCACAGGCAGTTCCACGATTAGGATGTGGAAAAGCCTTCAGGAAAATTTTCCACAGCATGAAATCGTAAATGCTGGCTTTGGGGGCTCCCAGGCAAGTGATTTGTTGCATTATACCGATGAACTGATACTGGATTATTCTCCCTCAAAGGTTTTTATTTATGAAGGAGACAATGATCTTGCTTCAGGAAAAAGCGTTCAAAAAATCATCGAAACCCTCAATCTCATCGTCACACAAATCCATTTGGAACATCCCAATACCGAAATTATTCTGATAAGTGCCAAACCAAGCGTAGCCAGGTGGAAACTGGCCGAAAAATACCTCGCATTGAACCTGGAAATGAAAACCTATTGCCTGCTTACGGAAAAGGTAAGTTACGCGGATTTGTGGACGGTGATGTTGGATGACAAAGGGGAGCCAATGAAGGATATTTTTTTAGAGGACAATCTTCATATGAACCAAAAAGGTTATGCCATCTGGGTCAAAGAAATCGGGCAATTTTTAAAATGACTTGTTGAAGCCTTTAGGGCTACTACAGTAATAAACCTGGGTCTAACCAGGGGAAGCACAATATGATTAGCCACGAATGCACGAATAAATATGCTTTTGTGGATTTGGTGCTTCAAAAAAAACCCGCCCACATTTTGGATAAGGGCTTACCTAGTTTTGTTAAAATGATTAGCCACAATTGCAGGATTAAGAGTGCCTTCGTGCATTCGTGGCAACAAAAAAAGGCTGTTCGGTATTTGTAATATCCATTTAATTAGGTTTCCCAAACCAGAAGCCTGGAGGGCTTCAACAGCAATAACCCCGGGGG
>JBBDSB010000653.1:0-2649 GCA_040905205.1 Cyclobacteriaceae bacterium | reverse complement strand
TTAAAAATGTAAATTTTACAAAATAGGATAAAAAAATTACTTTTTTATTTCGTGAAAATTAACTGTTGTCAAAATAAAGGAAGGCATCAAATGGATGAAAAATCACTTCCTGAAAAAAAACAAAATCAAATCAGAAAATTGTCGGGATAATTGTTTTTACTAAAAATGCGGTGATTGTTCAACCAGCACTTCTAAAGCGGAGGTGTTAGCATTTTCATTTTGTTGCGGTAAGTCTTATAACCTCTGATTTACCGTTATGAAATTTTCCCTCATTCAGATCTAATTCAAGGCTTTCAATTTTATCATATTTTGCATAATTCCTTTTTGAAGAATTCATTAGGTTCCAGACCGTAAACATATTCCTCCTGGCCATATCTTTCATCCCAAAAATCTTTCATTTTTTGAATATTGGTTGTATACTTTTTGGGAGTCTAAGCGACCGCATAAATGCATGGCATATACTAAATTTTATGTCTGATTTCAGATAATATAATTTGATGACGGCCTGCTTCGGCATGAAGTACATTTTGATTTCTTTTTGATGTCAAAATAGTTATTGCCCGACCACTATCGGTTTTTCACTTTGCGGAAACTCCCTTACCTTTTTTTCTGGTGGATATTCCAAAAGGTAAATAAAGTGGGCAAAAGTTAATTAAACTGGTAATAATAAAAATAATTGCCAAAATACCTAAGACTACAGCGACTGTGCCGTTAATAATTCCGTAATAATATAATATTCCTACTGTAATTGCCAATAAAACTCTTATGACTTTATCAGCTGTTCCCATATTTGCTTTCATGATTTTCATGATTAATGTATGTTAATTAAATTGACTTTCTTCGAAAAGGTTAGTTTTCATTCCAAACCCCTGCTCCATCTATGACTATGCCCGGCCCTTTAACATAAGATTCCAATAGAGAAAAGGCAAACCGTATTTTTTAAGCAGCCACATACTATATTGTTCTTTAGTTGTATCAACAAATTTGGATATAAGCGGATCACTATCTCTTACATTACCATATTTAAATTCAGCCAAAAGCATTTTTCCATAGCCTGTCACCAAGGGACATGAGGAATAACCTTCGTATTTGGCGGTACCCATTTGGCTTTTTTGAACCAATGCCAATAGGTTTTCGACCACTACCGGAGCTTGTTTTCGTATGGCTGCACCTGTTTTTGCAGTTGGCAATGCTGCAACATCTCCCAAAGCAAAGATATTTTCAAAACGTTTGTGCTGAAGGGTGTATTCATCAACATCTACCCAACCTTTATTCGCACCTTCCTGAATGGAAATAATAGAATCCTGTATGAATTTAGGAGCGGTTTGTGGCGGAGCCAAATGCAGGAAATCAAATGGAAGTTCTATTGTAGATTCCCCTAAAATATTTTCATTCAATTTATTATCTTCAGTGATTACACATCCATTTTCCCCAGGTTTGGTATATTTAAAATATATTTTTTTTGCATCCGCATCTATTTTAACTGGAGCATAAAAAGGTTTAAAAATGATATCCCTTTCGTGGATAATTTGATTTAGTGTCCGGGCAAACTCTTTGGTGCCAAAAATTACGGATCCCGGGGTTGCAAATACGACATTCGACTTGTCCCTCAACCCATTTTTTCTCAAATATTCTTCTGCCAAATACATTATTTTCTGTGGTGCTCCACCACATTTGATAGGTGTGGTAGGTTGGGTAAACACCATATTTCCTCCCCGAAATGCTTTCATTTTTTTCCAGGTAAATTCAGGATCAGTGTAGTTACTGCAAACAACCCCTTTTTCCATGGCTTCAGACAAACCGGGTAATAATTCAGGGGCCATTACCAAACCAGGTGCTACCACCAAATAATCATAGGTGATATCTCCAGAATGCACACTGACAACTTTATTTTCTTTTGGTATAACATGGGTCGCTTTATCCTTTATCCATTCCACTCCCTTTGGGATATAATCAACTTCGTTTCTCACAGTATCTTCATAATTAAAGGTTCCTGCACCTACTAAAGTCCAGGCTGGTTGATAAAAATGTTTTTCTGAAGGCTCCATAATGGCAATATCCAAGTCCTTGTCTTTTCTTTTTAACTGTGCCGCAACAGTAATCCCTGCTGTTCCTCCTCCAATAATCAATATGGTATGATGTGACATTGCAAGTTATTTTTATAGGTTTGAGATTGTTAATGAATTCATTAGGTATGAATACTATCAATACTTAAACCCAACAGTTCGGTATTAAGCGCATCAAACTCCCCTTTTCTGGTAGCAAAACCACTCATTTCCGTGGTGCAGACCGGGGTAAAATCTGCCGGATGGGAAAACATTACGATCCATTTATCTTTCGCAAATTCTGATAATTTGATATCTCCTTTTGTTGTTTTTGCATTAAAATCAGGGGCCTGATCGCCAATTCTAGGCATGCCTATGGTTCCTGGTTCTTTAATTTCTTCATTCATCTGTTTATAATTTGATTTTTAACGGTCAGATGCCTGTCCCGACCTTCGGGAGAATCTCGCACCTGCCTGCCGGCAGGCAGGTGTTTGATAATACTCTGTGTGTCGCTTGCGTCATGCTCGATTTCATGATATGATCTGTTAGTTATATACTATAGTTAAAATTTCGCCATCTTTATTTACAGAAGGGCTTTATAATT
>JBBDSB010000652.1:0-2655 GCA_040905205.1 Cyclobacteriaceae bacterium | reverse complement strand
TGTAGCCTCGACAGGAATCGAACCTGTATCTAAAGTTTAGGAAACTTCTATTCTATCCGTTGAACTACGAGGCCAAAATTTTATTCTATCCGTTGAACCCTGCCTGCCGTTAGGCAGGTACGAGGCCATGTTATATCAAAGTTTTTAAAAATTCTTTACCTACACCAGATTTTAAATAAACTTCTCTTTCTCTAGCCAACTGCCGGGTTTCTATTTCCTGAAAGAAAATTAACTTCCAAGGTCTATATCCTTTAGTTGATTTAGTTTTACCCGCATTGTTTTTTTTTAATCTCTTGTCGAGGTTTGCCGTGAAACCTACATATATGCGTCCATCGAGTAAACTTCTTATTGCATAAACTTTATACATTTCCGAATAAAATTATGAAACCCCTCTACCTCTCGGTAGTCAGGCCTGCCTGCCGTTAGGCAGGTACGAGGCCATGCAATATAAAAACCGGAAAATCTTCTTTTTCTTATTTGCTATCCAATTCAGCTACTGAACATAGATAAATGTTCTGAAAACCAAGTCGTTGGCTATGAGTAAACGCTTTTTCGGAGGCTTATCCCCCGAAAAACACCGCAATTTAAACCATTATTTTGCTATAACGCAAATAAAATAAACCCTTATTGTACTTTTTAATATTAATGCCTTATCTTTGCAGTCCAAAAAATAACGATGGACGGGATCCATCAATTCATTTAATTAAACGAAATATGGCAGTAAAAATCAGATTAGCACGTAGGGGTCGAAAAAAATTGGCCATCTATGATGTAGTTGTAGCTGATGTGAGGGCGCCACGGGATGGTCGCTTCATTGAGAAAATCGGGTCTTATAACCCCAACACTGACCCCGCATCCATTAACATCAACAATGACAGGGCTTTAAAATGGCTGATGAACGGGGCACAACCTACCGATACCGTAAAAGCGATGCTTTCCTATAGGGGAGTCATGCTAAAGAAGCACTTACAGATCGGTGTGGTAAAAGGTGCCATTACCCAGGAACAGGCCGATGAAAAATTCCAGGTTTGGTTGGAGGGTAAAGAAAAGGCCATCGCCGGAAAAGTAGACAAAATCCAGGAGGCCAGAGACAGCGTCAAAAAAGCAGCCTTCGAAGCTGAAGCCGCTAAAAACAAGGCCCGTCTTGATGCCATCAAGAAAAGGGAGGATGATGCCATTGCCGCTCAGAATGCCGCAGAAGCAGCCGCCAAAGCAGCTGCTGAACCTAAAGTAGAAGCCGCCCCTGCTGAGGAAGCAAAGGCCAAAGAAGAAAAAGCTGCCGAACCTAAAGCGGAAACAAAGGCCGAGGAAGAAAAAGCTGCCGAACCGAAAGCTGCCCCTGCTGAGGAAGAAAAAGCCGAGGAAAAAAAATCCACCGAACCACCCGCTGAGGAAAAGCCTTCTGAGGACAAAAAAGAAGACAAGAAAGAAGAATAATTGTAATAGTTGAAACCATGAACAAGGAAAACTGTTTCCAACTCGGTTATATTGCCAAGGTTCATGGTTTACATGGAGAGTTTTTGTTGGTATTGGATGTGGATTTCCCTGAAGATTATGAGGAAATAGCCCATGTTTTCGTGGAAAATAACAACCGGTTGGTTCCCTTTATGCTGGAGCATTTGGTACCACAGCCCAATAAAAAGTTTTTGGCAAAATTCGAAGAATTCGATCATGTGGATCAAGTGAAGGCTTTTGTCGGCGCAGGGATCTACCTTCCTTTAAAAACATTGCCTGAACTGAAGGAAGACCAATTTTATTTTCATGATCTGGTAGGTTGTACTGTGATTGATGAGGAATTGGGTGAATTGGGAAAAGTTAAGGTCATTTATGACCTTGAAACCCAGGACCTGATAGGTATGGAATATAAAGAAAGGGAAATTTTGATTCCCATTAAGGATGGGATCATTCTAAAAGTTGATAAGGTGGAGAAAAAAGTTTTCTGCCAGTTGCCTCAGGGCTTGATTGACATATATTTGGAAGATTGAGATGCGAATAGATATCATCAGCGTGGTGCCGGGTATTCTGGAAGGGCCTTTTTCACAATCCATTCTGAAAAGAGCGGAGGAAAAAGGGCTGGCCAAAGTACAGCTCCATGACCTTAGAAGCTACGGTATCGGCAAACAAAAAAGCGTAGACGACTATGCTTTTGGTGGCGGGGCCGGGATGGTCATGATGATTGAGCCTATAGCAAATTGTATCGAAAGTCTGAAAAGAGTGCGGAACTATGATGAAGTCATCTATTTGACTCCGGATGGAGAAACTTTCAATCAGTCCATTGCCAATGCTTTGTCCCTTAAGGAAAATTTGATTCTTCTTTGTGGCCATTATAAAGGAGTGGATGAAAGAATCCGGCAGCATTTGGTGACCAGGGAAATCAGTATTGGAGACTATGTGCTTTCGGGAGGAGAGCTGGCAGCAGCGGTGGTTACCGATGCCGTCATACGGCTAATTCCCGGTGTCCTCAATGACGAGACATCCGCACTGACGGACTCTTTTCAGGATGGACTTTTGGCCCCCCCGGTGTACACCAGACCTGCCGATTATTTGGGATGGAAGGTTCCATCGGTTTTGCTGTCCGGGCATGCCGCAAAAATTGATGCATGGAGATTCGATCAGTCGGTTCGCCGAACCCAAAGTAGAAGGCCGGAATTACTT
>JBBDSB010000651.1:0-2665 GCA_040905205.1 Cyclobacteriaceae bacterium | reverse complement strand
AGATGCCTGCCTGTCGGCAGACAGGGAATCTCGCACCTGCCGGCAGGCAGGTGTTTGATAATCATCCCTCTGTGTTTCACTTGCGTCATGCCTGTCTGCCTCAGGCAGGCTCGATTTCATAGGCTTTATGGTTTAAATCAAAGGTTTTGAATAATATATCTTATCCATTTCGGAGGTTTTTTTTAAGTCTTAAGAAGAGGAGGCCTGGCATGGTTACCCTTTTCAGAGACTTAATCCAAATAATTTTTAATCGTCCAGGAAAATTGAAATCTTCTCCTTTCCAGGGGCTTAATTTAGGAATCTAATTGGCCTTTTGCAATCCCTTAAAACAAATTGTATTTAAAAGTTAATTTCCTATGGATAATTGGTAAAAAGAATACCATAAAAGTATCCTCCTAACTCAATAGAATAGGGTGAGTTTTTTCCAGACCTCCGACTGCACATTCCTACCCGGGTTGAAATTGACCCCGTAATTCCATCTCTTTCCGGAAAAATAAGGATCGTAGTTCCAGGGAAAACTGATATAGCTGCTTATTCTTTGGGTATGATCAGAAAAACGACACCTCTCAGCAGTAGAGGACGCCCAAAAACACGGCATAAATGGATGCTTTTTGAGACAACTCCCCTTTTAAAAATTTGGTGGCCAAATAAATGTGGTGTTCTATGGTCCTTTTGGAAAGATTCAGCTGGCAGGCAATTTCGGAGTTACTCAATCCATCAATTTTACTGAGTACAAAAACTTTTTGTTGGACTTTGGGGAGGTTTTGAATCAATTGGAAAGTGGTAATTTCCAATTCTTTATAACTCATGTCCTCAAAAATATTATCCTGACTAATACAATAATTTTCCGGCACCTGTTCAATGGAGCAGTTTTTTTTCTGGTCTCTGATTTTATTCAACAGGAGGTTTTTGATGGATTGAAAGAGATAGGATTTAAAATTTTTGTCCTCGTCCAATGATTTTCTTTTTTCCCAGATTTTAATAAATATTTCCTGGGTAGCCTCTTCTGCTTCCTGCTCATCCAATAAATATTTATAGGCAAAACAGAGTAACCTAGGCAAATAGCGGTAATATAACTCATCAAAAGCTTTTATATCACCTTGCCTAAGGCATTGGACAAGTTCAGGTTCGCTATGGTTGATGAGATGCCTCAATTAATGGGTTTATTCGGATAAATTTAAAAATAACTTTTGGATAAAAAAGGCAAAAACCATCAATTTTGTTTTTTATTCCTTCTTTCCCAAATTAACCTAATTACGTAATTTATCCGTTTTGAAGAGGCATTTGGTACCGAAATCCCAATATTCAACGTTCAAAAAATTCGGCCCTGCATAAAAAAACTGGATTAACTCTCGACATTAAGGGACAGTGAGGAAATAACGGTAAGTAGATACCAAAAAAATACCGGACCCTAAATCTGGTCCGGTATTTTATGTTATAAAATTAATGTCAAGTCAAACGTTAAATAGCAATTGCCCACGCTCGCCCCTCGGTCCCCTTAAGGGGAAGACAGCCCACGGCACTGACCTTTAGGAGATCTAGAGAGGATTGTTTAGTGTCAAAATTAATGTGACATGCCACTGTTGAAAAAATGGGTTTTTTACCTAAGGCTTTTTTCTACCTCATTCGTATGCCGTTCAATAACCTGCATTTTGAGCAAATTCATTTTGAGTTCTGTCGATTTGACTTTGTGGAATGGGCCTGTACCTATGATATTCCTGAATATTAGGTCCACCGTTTGGATTATATTTTTTCACTCTTTCCACTAGCTTACCAGTCCTTTTTAGGTCAGGCCATCGATGTAGTTCGCCAGCCAACTCCCTTCCCCTTTCATCAAGGATCATATCGATATCCAACTCTTCCTGGCTGATCAGGGGAATTTCCACCCCTGGGAAAGCAGCTCTGCTTCTTAAGGTATTGAAATAACCTGTAGCTTCTGCCAATTTCCCCTGCATCATCAAAGCTTCTGCGGCGATAAGATAGGTTTCTCCCAAACGCATATACATATAATCCCTGCCATTATTCCTCAAAAAAGGATAACGGTGCTTCTGTATAGTAGGTGAAAACACATCGTTTCTATCCTTCATTCTTACCAATCGATAGGGTAAAGCTGCCGCTTCTTCATCAGATAGTTCCTGCATGATAGGATCATTGGTAAACCAGGCCGCTGTATCGCCTATGGCCATTCCTTCCGGAACATTGGGTTCATCGTTATAAGTCCAGGCCTCTATAAAGGTCACACTGTACCTGGTATCATTTCGAATATGCAGACCGCCTTGCCTGTAATCATTACCAAAGAGTTCTGTTAAGGCGTAATCTGTAGGCCAAAACCTGGCGATACCTACATGGTACATATCATCTCCAACCAATCCGGGCAGTAACCACTGCCTGGGACCCAAAAACCGCTGTAGTTCATTACCTGGATTGTTCACCTCGGGATTATCCCCCCATTGAACCGACCAGATGACCTCTTCATGTCTTTGGTTAAAGGGATCAAAAACATCCGCATAATTATCCAAAAGCCGGTGTCGGCCGCCTTCTATCACTCCTATGGCCAGATCGCCTGCCTCTTCCCAATTCCCAATGGTCAGGTGAACCTTTGCAAGGTGATTGGCAGCAGCATCATGGGTAGGCCGGCCATATTGAGTTTGCTGCATAGGAAGGT
>JBBDSB010000650.1:0-2673 GCA_040905205.1 Cyclobacteriaceae bacterium | reverse complement strand
AATCACTTTGGAAGCTTGGAATAAAACCCTACAGTTAAACCTTACTTCCGTAATGCTTTCCAATAAAAATGCCATCCAGAGCTTTTTGGAATATAAAAATGCAGGTTCCATATTAAATCTGGGATCGGTATTGGGTTATTCTCCGGCTCCCCATCATTTTGCGACCCATGCCTATGCAACAGCAAAGGCAGCCATCATCGGCCTTACCAAATCTACCGCAGCCTTTTATGCCAGCCATAATATAAGGGTCAATGTGTTAGCCCCTGGGCTGATTGAAACACCCATGTCGCAACGGTCCCTAACCGATGAGGCAATAATGAACTACATAAAAACCAAACAACCCCTTCAAAACGGAAGAATGGGCAGACCGGAAGATCTGGACAAAGCAGCCTGCTTTTTTCTGTCCGATTACTCGGCATTTACAACAGGTCAGGTAATGGCAATAGACGGTGGCTGGGGCATAAGTGAAGGTCAAATTTTTAACCAAATAGGAACATGACATCAGCTATAGGCATCGACTTAGGTGGCACCAATATCAAAGGCGTTTTGATAAACGCCAATGGGGAGGTACTATTCCAGGTAATTAAGGCAACAAAAGATAAAAGGGAAGAGCAAATAAATGGGGAGGAGGGAGAATGGAAGCAAACCATAATTTCCATTATTCAGGAATTAAAATTGCATAGTATCCATGAAATTGGTGCCATAGGACTTGCAGCTCCCGGTCTGCCAAATCCCTCCAATTCTGCCATTCGGATTCTTCCTGAAAGGTTGAGGGGATTGGAAAATCTCAATTGGTCAGATTGTCTGCATGAAAAAGAGGTATGGGTCATCAACGATGCTCATGCAGCCCTTATTGCGGAATCAAAATTCGGTATTGGAAAGGATAAAAAGAATATTGTGATGTTGACCTGGGGAACAGGGATTGGAGGCGGAATCCTGATTAACGGGGAATTGTACCAGGGACATTTCCAAATGGCGGGACACCTGGGTCACATGGTGCTGGACATAAATAAGGAGAATCCGGGGATTACAGGTATGCCCGGAACAATGGAAAATGCCCTGGGTGATGCCACTGTTATTAAACGCTCTTTTGGGAGGTTTGAATCCACCCGTTTACTTGTAGAGGCCTATAAGAGAGGTGACACATTTGCAACCTATATATGGCTAAATTCACTCAGACAACTGGCCATGGGTTTATGCTCCCTATCCAATTTCCTTTCTCCTGAATTGATTATTTTGGGGGGTGGGGTTACCAAAGCTGCAGAGGATTTATTCCTACCACTAGGGGATTTTATGCGGGTGTACGAATGGCAAAATACAGGAAAAAATACACCTGTTAAACAAGCACAGTATAAGGAAATTGCTGGAGCAGTTGGAGCCGCAGGGTTTGCCCTTTCCAAAGGTGTATTCGAAAAATTGAACCAATGAAGTATTGAGGACAATTAAAAAATCCCTAAATACAAAAATCACCAAATACCTTAAATTATGGATGTAATTAATGAATACCTTGATAAATGTCGCCAGATTATAAATACAGTCGAAAAACAGCGACTGATAATACAAAAAGTTGCTGCCCTGTTTGCTGAAACCATTTTGAAAGGTAGAATGGTGCATGTTTTTGGTTCAGGACACAGCAGGATTATGGTGGAAGAAATGTGGCCAAGATATGGTTCATTTCCAGGCTTTAATCCTATTGTAGAATTGTCTCTTACCTTTCATAACCTGGTAGTGGGGACAAACGGCCAGCGTCAGGCCATGTTTTTGGAAAATGTACCCGGTTTGGCGGAAAGGATTCTGAGGAATTTTGAGTTAAGCGAAATAGATACTGCTTTGGTAATATCTTCCAGCGGTTGCAATGTAGTTCCCATTGAAATCGCAGAAAATTTTCAAAAAAAAGGCATTAAAGTCGTAGCCCTTATCACCAGTGACCATTCGGAAAAAAGCACCAGCAAAAGAAAAGACGGAAAAAAACTGAGAGATTTTGCGGATTTGGTTTTGGATACCGGAGCCCCGGTAGGCGATGCCATGGTAAAGATCCCTAATCTGGAAACCCCGGTTTCACCAGGCTCAACCGTAGGAGGAGTGATCTTGATCAATGTGATCAAAGCAGAAATTGCCCGATTGCTGACAGAAGCAGGCCAACCACCAATTGTTCTGACAGGTTCGGCAATAGTTGGGCAGGAAATGGCTACGAACCTTTTTGAAAGGGCATATGATGACCATGCCAACAGACTTTCTAAACTGTATCAAAATATTGGAAAAAACCAAGAATTAATCGGAGATGGAAATAATTAACACCAAAAAAGTCCCCTTATATGCGGAAACTGATATTCTCATAATCGGCGCAGGTTCTGCAGGTTGTATGGCTGCAATGGCGGCTGCCCAAAACGGGATATATAAGGTAATGTTAGTGGAACGGTATGGCTTTCCGGGTGGTACCTCCACCCAAATGCTGGATACCTTTTACGGGTTTTTCACACCGGGGGAATTCCCAAGAAAAATTGTAGCGGGATTGCCTGATTCCATTGTGGATGAACTGAATAAAACCGGGGACATTTTTTTAAGGCCGAATACATATGGTGCGGGAACAGGAGTAAATTATAACCCTGAAAGGCTTAAGTTGGTATGGGACCAAAAAATTATCCAATCTGGAACAGAATATTTACTTCACAC
>JBBDSB010000649.1:0-2687 GCA_040905205.1 Cyclobacteriaceae bacterium | reverse complement strand
GAATCGGTCAGACGGCTCAAAGCCGTCAGACCGATTTAAAACAACTGCTTCACCAGATCCGAGGGAATAACCTGATAAGACTCCTCATAGATGCTTTCCTTAGAAATACCAAGCAGAGATTTAGCAGGCTCTTGGTCACATAGTGAACCATTTCGGATACCTACATGATCGGCAAACGAGCTAAACTCCCAATCCTCCAATTTACTGACCAAACCCGCCCTTAATGGGTTTTGATGGATGTAATTGAAACATATAAACGGATAATGCTCATCGCTTTCTTCCAATAATTTCGCCTTTGTTTTTTGTCGAAAAAGCGAACCAGACCGCCCTTCTTGTTTATTAATTGCCTGTGCGTATGAGCTTAGCAACTGTCTGAAACCATTGTTCAAAGCAGGAATATCCAGACTCCCAACTTTCGCTTCTACAACTGAGGCTTTGGTGGTGTTGATCAGGAAATGAAAATGATTAGGCATCAAGCAATAAGCAAGTACCTGACAATGCGGCCAAACATATTTTCTGAACTTTCCGAGAAAGTACAGGTAGTTTTCCGTGGAGAAGAAAATCCTTTCCCGATTGTTACCCTGATTGTAAAAATGGTACAGTTTATCTTGTTGCAAGCTCATGGTTAAAATTATTTATTTGGGTTTACAGTTACCTGTCTGACGGTTTAGAACCGTCTGACAGGGTTTTATCATCGGACAGTCGGCTTCAAACCGTTAGACTGATACTATAATTATAAATATTTCTTAGCATAAGTTTCAGTGCTTCCAGTTCAATCAAGTTTTTTCTTCTATCAGTTCTTTCACACCTTTTCCCCTTCCTTTCCATGGATGATTTCATCAGGCGTATCGTAATCAATGGCTTAATTCACTTGTTGGATGAAAGAGATAAATTCAGAAAATCCCAAACCCTAGCTGGCACTACTTCTCTGCTATTTATTTTTTTTATATTCAAGTCCTGGAGGTTATCAGTAATATTCATCCAAATCTTGCCTACCAATTATAGCCATTATTTCTACCGTATCATTTTCAATGCGGAAATATATACTATCTGCTCCACACACGCTGCGTCGGTATCCTTTTCTGATAAAATCCACGCTTGGAAATAAATAGGGTTGGTCTGCGATTAGATCAAACTGATCAAAAAATGCCATGAAATATTTATCGGCCTGGGCTTCGCCAAATTTTACAACGCCATAGTGATGGATTCGAATTAAGTCAGCCTTGGCATCCTCGGTGAGCTTATAATGCCCCATTATTGATTGCCCAATTCTTGCTTTGATTGTGCAAGGATTTCTTCAGGGCGCTGGTTGGTAAAGCCACTTTGTTCAGCCTTAATAAGTTTGGCCCGTATCCAGTCTATTTGCTTTTGTTGTTCGCGTGCTTGCCTGATCAAATCATTGATCAACTCACTTTTGCTCGAATACTCTTCACTATCGACCTGGGCTTTTAGCCATTCGTCATTTGGTTTGGTAAAAGAAATACTTTGTCTTGCCATGGCTTTACCCTTAATTTGTTATATGATGCAATAATACATCATTTTGGCACCAAACACAAATAATTAACTGTTTACCAGGTAAACTCTAGACAAGGTATACGATTCCGTCAATGGGCAACCCATTGGCTTAAGAACAACTTGGTCGAAGGCTACGCCATCAAAGAAAAGCGTTGGTAACAAAAGCAGCTGGAAGTACAGACCTTGAGAGAAGGCATCCGAATTCTAAGCCGGGCTATTAAAGAAAAAATTGGATACGCACATTTGGAGCGGCTAAATCAATTTTCGAAAAGCCTGGATTAACTTGACGACTATAACGATGAAAAATTGGATGCCAAAGGTCAAACAGTAGACTGTGTACCAAAATATCTATGTACACCAAAGCCTAATCAAAAAATAATTTCGCCATGTGATGCGTTTTAATAAAAAACGATTTCTTGTGGAAAAAAATAAACGCCATGCTTATGAAGCAAAGCGGCTCAATAATGGGTAGATAAGTACCACAACGTGTTGGAAATTATAAGTGGAATGGGCAATTCTGCCAATTCAAAACGCAACTAATTCAACATTTATTCTTAATTTGAGATTTGAAAAATGTATAAACTATGGTAGTTACAGCAAAACAACTACCTGACTTCAACGAATTGCTTTTGACTTTGAAGAGTGGATGCTCAAATTACGCAGTTTATACATCTTACTCCCTACCTCAAAAAAGTATCATTGTGCGAAAATCTGCCACAGTTGGCGCACAAATAACCGTTCGGGATAACGAAATTATGGTTGATGCATGTTGCCCTAACATTTTTATATCAGCCCTAATAGGTTTTATAAGTGCAATTTTCCCGCCCTATCATAACTTCGAAGTGAAGATTACGGATTTCTTGAAAAAGAAGTACAATTGAGGCGCTAGAAGATATTGAAAGGCTGAAGAAAACCGGAAACAAGGTGATTTTAAAGAAGGTTTTCTCCCTAATCCAGGAACTAAAAGAACATCCTGAAACGGGTACAGGAAAACCGGAAAGGCTAAAACATTACCAGCAGAACACTTGAAAATCAGCGTGAAAAAATAGTCCAATCACCGCTACACAGAACCCCTTATACATCATTTATTTGGGGTTTTTATTTTTTTTGGGGGGGGTGTTTGCAGGAAACTGCCGGATTTTTTGTTTCTTTTAGGAATTCGATCCAATCAA
>JBBDSB010000648.1:0-16463 GCA_040905205.1 Cyclobacteriaceae bacterium | reverse complement strand
ATACCATCTACCTCCGCTTTGGAGGTGTTTTCCAACATGTCATCAAATGAAATGATCGGCTCGGAATCAGGGCCCTTGCCGACAATTCCCGGCCATGTGGCATTATGTAATTTCGGAAAATTATTTTGGGACATAATTTTTTGTTTTTGCTGTGAATAATTGATTTAATTCTTGTATAAAATTCTGAAGGCACTAAACAATAACCCAGCACCACAGGAAACGAAAATGCTTAGATAAAACTTTGCCTTAAATTAATAAATAACTTATAGAATTCCATAAATGTTGGTCATTTAAAGACCTCCTTTACCCTTTGTATGGGTAAAATCAGATTTTTAGATCCGGATTTCCAGGCCCAAAATGTTTCAACATCACGATAGGATCCGTCTTGGAATAATTGGTGATTTTCACTCCTTCTACCGCAGCTTTTTCTGTCACAAAATATTCGTCATGGGTCAGTTGTCCATATCGGATAGAAGAAGGGGTCTCAATATCCCATTCTCCCATTTTACCATGTCCCTGCATCATGATCATACCATAAGCCGCATTGTCTTTGATAATAACGGTTTGTCCGGGCATTACCGTCAGCTCTTTGGCACTGAAGGCATCTGAACGGTAACAGATCCAATTTTCCAGGTATCCTTCACCAATCATTTCCTTCTTTTTTTTCACCGGAACAGGTGCCATAAACCTGGTTTCCAGTATGTTTGGATTGACATTGAGTTCCCAGTCGATTACCTCCATCAATTGATCATAATCACCCATTCTGTCTTTGGGTGTTCCATTCCAAAGCAAGGCTTCCGGAATAATGGCCTCATTGACCAAAGATTGATACATGGCAAATACATCAGAAGC
Source organism: Cyclobacteriaceae bacterium (assembly GCA_040905205.1). Lineage (GTDB taxonomy): Bacteria > Bacteroidota > Bacteroidia > Cytophagales > Cyclobacteriaceae > Cyclobacterium. The sequence goes on along the minus strand of JBBDSB010000648.1, from coordinate 15,611 downwards.
TTTTTGGGGTTCGTAGGTACACATGCTTCCGGGGGCATGTAACATGCCAGGGGGCACATCCCAACCCGTTCCCGGATCCAATTTAAAGGCCTGGGAAAAACTGGTGATTTTGTTGTCCCCTTTGGTGAAATTCATCAAACATTCCTTGATTTGTTCTTTGGTGGTTCCCGGTGCAATACCAAAAAAGGTATAAGGAAAATCACCACCATGATTGTTCAGCTGAGGCGGGAAATAATAGGCCTCAGGTTTGCCTTTTTGCCCGATTAAAGCAGCATGTTCATCATTATGGTGGATATGATGGGGAAGCGGTCCCATGTTGTCAAAAAACTTGGAATACATGGGCCAGCTTTTATGTTCGTTCCATATCCTGTCTCCAATAATTTGTCCCTGCAGTTCTCCGATGACATCTTTCAATAAAATTTGGTCTTCCTTACCTACTTCTCCTACCACCACAGCACTCAAACCTTCATTTTTGCCTGTCAAGGGGCCGTTTTCGGCCGGAGTAGTGGAAGAAAGCCATCTTTCATCAATTCCCCCTCTTTCTCCACCCAAAACATAATAATCATCCGGATGCAATTTAATCCTTCTTCCGGGAACACAAAATGACCTGGGTACCCAGGTAGGGGCAAGGTGCAAAATCCCCTGACCTTCTTCTAAAGCTTTTTTTGCCAAACTCATAGGTAGATTATTTATTTAAGGTTAAATGTTAATTTTTTAGTTTTTTTTTCGAAACGAAGCGATTTGATCTTTGTCTGTCAGAATCCCTATCTTTAATTCATAATCCCGTTTTTCTCCAGGTTCCAACATGATCAGTGTACCCTCCTCACGGGCCTTTGCCTGGCCAATGGGAGGATGGGTACCCGGCTCAAGTGCCGTGACATATTCATTTTTTCCCCAATGTTGCCAATTGATCAGCCAGGGAAGCTCTTCTTTTCTAAAAGCAATTCGCGTGGCAAAATCAAGCTGGGGATTGGAAATTCCCGCCTCACAATAGCCCTCATCATTTGCTTTCGGATCAATAAAGGCCACATCTTCCCCGGAGCCAAGGTGTTCGGTTAAAGGCGCAGGGCAGCGCTTAAAGTCGTTATCTTTATTGAAAATCGGGTTGTTGGGATTTCCGTCTCTGGGGGACCAGGAGCCCTCCCAAACGATTTCACTTCCCTCATCCACCAGAGGCCACCCAAAATTGATATGGTACAGCAACATATGGGGGGAAGGAATATTGGAACGGTTGATCACTTCATCATGAATGCTCAGCGTGGGAACACCCAGTTTTCCGGAAATGGTCCTTATCAGTACTAAATTGGGACCAAAAACCGTGCTTTCACGAATAATGCCCCGGATATGCATGTCCAGATCTCCAGTAAAGGGATCAGGCTGCCTGACTGAAATGATCTCTGCTGGGGAATTACTGATCCGCCCATGCAGGCCTCTTTTTCCGAATTCATCCTCTTCAGGACCACCCACATGGGTCAAACCACAGGTAGTCAACAATCCACCCGTAAAAGTCCTCAACCAATCCACCCCATGGTCTGTAAAAGGGGCAGGCGGTGTTATTCCTACCTGGCTGATCCAGGATAGACCATGTTCTTGATAAAAGGCTTCGGCAATGTCCATGCACCGGTCCAACACTACCTTGTATCGAAGTCCGCCACCGGTGTTGATCCAGGCCACCCTTACCCCTCTACCGGAACCATTATCCAATACGGCGGTTTCAATGCCTCCCAATTGGGATATATGCCCTACTTTGCCTTTCCAGGCAAATTCATCATTCATATTTGAATTGATTAATTTTTATTCCAATATATACAATCTGAAGGCTTTAACTGTCCTGTTCTATCGGGTACCAACCAGGTAATTTCCTAAAACCCGAATCACAACCCTATAATAAGTTGGTTCTTTTCGAGAAAATCCTTCCCTGTTTCACTTTTTTGATTTTAGCAACCAGCTGATAGGCAACAAAACCTGAAAGGGTTGCGGATTTTAGGAATTCCCTTCTGCCACAAAATGCATCCTTTGGTTACTGTTTGATGGAAATATTTCTGTAAGCTACCTGCATGGGTGGCCCCACATGGACCTGAACGCCCAGATAACCTTTCATAGACCTGTTGGCCGGATCTTCATCTGTCACATCACTCATCAGAACACCATTCACAAAATGTTGAAGCCTGTTTCCCTTCACCACCAGGTGCATGGTATTCCAATCGTTGGTTTTTACCAAATTACTCAAAGAATCGCGGGCTCCCAATTCTTCCGTTACTTCTAATCCAAGCCATGCATTTCCCTCCACATTCGCTCTTAAATCCCCTTCTTTTTCCTGAGGATTGATTTTGGTTTTTTGTCCGATATAAGCCAGTGTGGTGCGCTTTCTTTCCTCATAATTTTGGCCGGTGTACCTGTTTCTGCCGTCGATATCCGCCTGGTAACCCCTTAATGCAAAAGGGATCCCCTCTACCATTTCACTTCGGTAGTTGATGCCTGAATTACCTTCTTCCGAAATTTTAAATTCGGTCTTTAGCTCAAAATCACCAGGCTGCCCTCCTTGCCAGATCAGGAAATGATTTCTGTCCAATATGGTCTCTTCAGTGATTTCGCCGACAATGCTTCCATTTTCAACCCGCCAATAGGTAGGGTCGCCATCCCATCCGGCTAAGGTCTCTCCATCAAAAATGGAAACAAATCCATCATTTTCGGTTTCCTCGATGGTGATATTTGATTCTTCTTCCTGATTTTCTTTTCCACTGCTACAACTTAATAAGGAGGCAGATAGCAATACCGCCGTCAAAACATTGACATTTCTCTTCATGGTTTATGGATTTTAGTTTAAAGTGCTCAGGCCAAACAAAAATTGCCTGGCCTGAGTAAAATGGTTGATCTATTCAATTATTGGTAAACTTCGTGTGCTGGATTGCCTCCTGAAACCAGGTAAGCCATCAAGTCTTTCAGCTCCTCCTCATTCAGACGGTTCACCAATCCCGGCAACATAATAGAAACTTCGGATTCTTTGGTATTTGTCACTTGGTCTTTTGGCACTTCTCTTAGGTTATCCGGGTCAAATGGGTTCTGGGAAACATAATAATTTTCTTCATCTTCCCTGATCAACCTGCCCACTACTGAAGATTCGTCACCCAGTACAAATACGGTTGCGGCATATTGATCAGAAATGACTTCGCTGGGATTAATGGTCGCTTCCAAAATATCTTTAGGCGTAAATCTGGATCCCAACTGGGTGAGATCAGGGCCAACGTATCTGCCCTCATCTCCCATTGTATGACAGGAAGCACATAAGGCGGCAGCATACATGGCCTTGCCCTTCTCCAGATCCCTTCCTTCGAGGTCCTCCATTAAAGGTGTGGCTTCCTCCACAGTCCATCTTTTTCCCGGTCCTTCCGGCTGGATCGTAGCTTCCACAATTTCATTTCCGGTACCGCTAAGGAGTTTTCCGCCGGATAATTCATCATATTGATCAAATTTGGATTCAGGGACTGTGCTGAGGGCCATTTTTCTGGCCCGGTCAATAAATCCGACATAGCTTCTCCCTCCCTTATATTGAAAGGCGTCATGCGTCCAATTAAAATATTTTTCATAATGTTCATCATTCCAGCCCGCCTTAGCACCACCTAATACAGTAGCATAATAGGTCTGTTGCGCCGGAGGCACATTGGCCAACATATTGGCAATGTCCAAACCATATTGCGGGTTTCTCATGATCAGGTCAGAAGAGGAGGTAAAGGTTTTCTGAAAATTCGGATCATCTTCTGCCGTCTCCAATAAGGAAAGCAACTTTGGTACAGCGGAAGGTGCCTCCAGCTGTACCATCACTTTACCCAGTACCCTGTTTATCCTGTTGGATTCTCCGGGAAATTTGTCATCCAGATAGGCTATCAATTGGCTGTCCAGGCCCCCTGTGGGGTTGCCATGCCTGGCCAGGACTACCTCAATGGCCCTGGAAAGGTTCATTTTATCCTCCTCGTTCAAACCAGCATAATCAATCCCCATCAAAGCCTGGATCATGTCGTTACGCATGGATTCATCGCCATGACGGGCCAGAGCGATGATGGCCTGGGTCAATGTTCTGGGATCGGATTCATTCAGGGCTTTGGACTGCCATTCGGACAGGGGTTGATGTTCTACCGCAATTCTTGCGGCATATTGAACAAACCGGTCTTCATGCTTCAGGTATGGCCATGCAAAATCAATGGCCCCATCCCTTGGTCCGGAGTGGTAAGCTTCCAAACTCCTTCTGATTTCATGTTCCTCAGGAAGATCTGCCTCTGTGAGGATAGAGAAGCCGTCGTCTTCCAAATCCCCGGTATAGTGCACCCTGTAAAGGTCGGATTCCAATCTTCTGCCCCCGGTCATAAAGTACAATGCCCCATCCGGACCAATGACGCCATCGGTTAATGGCAAAGGGGAACCGGAAATAAATTCCTCGCCGGTGGCCTTATAGGTGCCACCTTCCGGTTCAAGGTTGATTTTATACATGATGCCAAAACTCCAGTCAAATGCGTACAGGGCATTCCTGTATTCAGCCGGAAATTTTGCGTTGCTACCATAAAAAACATTGGTAGGAGATCCCTGACCAATGTTAAGGATGGCTGGAAGGTTATCCGTATAATCGGGAGACCATTTCATGTTTCCCGTTCTCCAGCCGTATTCACTTCCACTGGTTACATGGTTGATCCGGGTGGGCCTGTACCAGGGCATCCCAAAATCCCATTCCATGTCAGAATCATAGGTAAACAAATCCCCTACTTCATTAAAGGCAATGTCAAAAGAATTTCTATACCCCACGCTGATCAATTCCCATTCCTTGCCTTCCGGATCAATTTTGGCTATCCATCCTCCCGGTGCGCCTCTATTATTGGCGTGACCCCTGGGGTCTTTGATTTCAGGGATCAGGTTGTCGTTTTCCCATACCCGTGGAATACGATAGTGATCCATTTCAGGTACATCAATATGGTTGCCTACCACAATATAAATGGATTCTCCGTCAGGAGAAAGGACCATACTGTGGGGTCCGTGTTCACCTGAGCCTCCGGTAAACTCCCTGATCATGGTGATCTGGTCAAACTGATCGTCACCATTGGTATCCTTAAGCCTGTAAAGGCCGGTGTTTTTGTCAAATTCGTCATTTGCCCTGTGGTTGACCATGACGTAGAGACTGTTAAAAGCATACAACAAGCCCTGGGCATAGCCCATACCTATTTTATCGTCTCCGTTCGTTCCGATAATCAATTTCTCTACTTTGGGCCGGAGGGAATCGGAACCTATTTCCGGCACTTCCAACCGGTATATTGCGCCGTATTGATCCACCGTCATCAGACGGTCTTTGTCATCAAAAGTCATTCCTACCCAGGATCCCTGTTCGTTGTCACTGGGACTGTAAAGGTATTCTGCTTCAAATCCAGAAGGAAGCTTCAGTTTCGCTACTTTGGGGTGAACTTCACCTTTGTCCCCTGATTGGCAGCCCAAAACCACCAGGGCCAGGAAAAGTAATACGAGGTTCTTTATTGAATTAATGTTACACATATAGTTTTTGTTAATTGGCAATTTTTGTCTTTAAATGCTTTCCAAGGCAGTCTGGATTTAATCTGTCTAAAATTAGTTTAAATTAAATGGTTTTTACAACCGATGGCGATGAAATATGGCCTTTGGTCATAAATACCAAAAATCAGCGGAAAGTTTTAGAAGCCTTCCGCTGAAAATTTTATGAATAATCACGATAATAAAATGCTGACTTAGAAGTGAGGGGTAATCTCCGCTTCAGCAGCAGGCAAAGCATAGTATTTGGTGATATTGGTAAAGGCATTGGACCGGAAAGTCGCTCCTTCCGGATAGTAATAGTCCAAAGGATTGGCCAACGCCCTTTCTGCAAATTCTCCAATGATCTCCTGCACCCTATCAGCACGGGTGATGTCAAACCACCTTTTGTTTTCGAAGGCCAGTTCTACCCTTCTTTCCTGAAAGATGGCTTCTCTCATGTCTGCCTGTCCGGAAGCATTGGTATCTGCCAGTCCGGCACGGGTTCTCACCTCGTTCAGGTAGCCGGCAGCTTCTTCGGTCTTACCCTGCTCGTTCAGTGCTTCTGCTAGAAAGAGCAATACCTCTGCGTACCTGTATATTGGCCAATTTATCCCGTGATTACCATGCAGGTCATGGTGCTTGGCATATTTTTTAATATACGGATATACCTTGTCCTCACGGTCACTACCGGAGATTTCCACATAGTCTATGGAGGCATCTTTTCTCAAGTCTCCCTCCTCATAGGCAGCAATAATGTCGGGAGTAGGAATATTATTTCCTTCTCCATCCAAAGGCTGCGGATTAGAAGTCCCGGTGATGGGTTGCAATTCATCGGGAGACATCGGTCGGGGCATAAAGGAGTACAAAAAGTTACTTTCCAAGCCTTCAGGGCCTTCCAGGTATTGTACCTCAAACAGTGATTCTGCATTGTTTTTATTACCTACGCTTCCAGAAAATACGTCCTCATAATTATCGATCAATTCGTATTCCCCACTGCTCACAATAGCCTTGAGCAAGGTTTCTGCCTCAGACCATTTCTTCTGAGTGATGAACACATCTGCAAGTAACATCTGGGCCGCTCCCTTAGAGGCCCTGCCCACTCCCTGCTGGGAACGTACAGGCAGCAAATTAATAGCAGATTGGATATCCCCGATCAGCTGATTGTAGATTTCCGCTTCCGGAGTCAATGGCAAAGCCGCTTCCTCCCTTGAAGTTACCGGCGTAAGGTGCAAAGGCACGCTTCCGAAGTAGCGGGCCAGCTCATAATAAGCATATCCTCGCAGGAAAAGCGTTTGACCTTTCAGATTATCTTTCGTTGCCTGGTCAAATTCCACCTCATCGATCAAATCCAGAATCTGGTTTGCCCTGGCTATAATCAGGTAATCCTGCCGATATTGGTTAAGTACGTGTGTATTGGAGGTTATTCCCTGAGCCTCTGGTAACGCGTGATCCGAAAGGTCCTCCTGTTGCTCGGTAGCTCCGAAGTTAATATTTCGGGCATAGATGGTATTGTCCGAACGCATCTCTGTTAATAACCAGGAACGGTTATCGGCAATGGTTCTCATCGGTACATAAGCAGCATTTACGGCTTGTTCGAAATCAGACTCCGTCCTGTAAAAGGTAGCCGAACTCAATGCGGTTTCCGGTGTAATGGTCAAGAACTCTTCGCAGCTTGACATCATGATTCCCAAAAACGCCAGTATGATATTTATTTTTTTCATTTTTCAGTCAATTTTAGATGTAAAGCTTCTTTAGAAGGTAATGTTAGCACCTACGGTAAAAGTTCGAGGAACAGGATAACCGGTAAGATCAACTCCCTGACTAAGGTTTCCTCCGTCGCCGTTGCCATTGTTCTGCTGACTGACTTCAGGATTCGGTCCTCCCCAATAAGGAGTGAAAATGTACACATTTTGGACCGAGGCATAGAGTCTGGCAGATTTCACCACGTTTGCGATGGCTCCTACATTGTATCCCAGCGTGATATTTTTAATGCTGAAAAAAGATGCATCCCAGACAAAGTTGCTGTTCGGCCAATCTCTTTCGATACCGGTCACATTGCCTCCACCCACGGTGGTTCCGAAAATTCCATCACCCGGATCTTCCGGTGAGCGGAACCGTTCGGTGGCTTTTTGTACCATATTAAATACACCGTCCAAATTGGCAGTACTAAATAAGTGCCTCATGTAAAGCTGATTTCCATAAGATCCGGATCCAATGATGTTCAGATCCCACTTTCCGTAACGAAAATTATTGGTAATTCCATAGGTAAAATCAGGGAAAGGACTGCCAATAATCGTTCGGTCATCATTATCTCCACCCCGCGTAATGATTCCATCACCGTTGATATCCTCCAATTTAATGGAACCTACGATAGACCGTCCTGGCACCTGAGGAGAACTGTTCAAATCCTCTTCGTTCATGTAATTGCCCAGTTTTCTTAGCCCATAGAACTGCCCAAATGGCTGACCTACCTGTGTGATATGAACATTACCATACACCCGGTCAATCCCTTCGGCAAGATCCATTACCTTGTTCCGGTTAAAGGAGATGTTGGCATTGGTGGTCCAAACCAGTTTTCCCTGGGTATTTCGCGAAGTAATGGCAAATTCATGACCCCAGAATTTGATTTCTCCAATATTATCCGTAAAGCTACCGAATCCGGCCTCCTGAGGAATCTGCACATTGTACAACAGGTTGGTGGTATTTTTGGTGTAGAAATCATAAACAAACTGGATACGGTCTTCTAGCAACCCAAGGTCCAATCCTATATCAAACTGCTGGGTGGTTTCCCAGCCCAGAAAGGGATTTTGCAACGAAGTGACCGCCGCTCCGGGGACCACGGAATTGTCGAATACATGGTTTACCGTGTTGTTTACCAGTGCATATTGGGTATAGTTACCGATATTATTATTACCTGTGACCCCAAAGCTAGCTCTGATCTTGGCGAAAGAAACTTTATCACTGGTGTTCAAAAAACCTTCATCTGACATGACCCATCCGGCAGAAACGGAAGGGAATACACCCCAACGGTTTTCAGAACCAAATCGGGAAGAACCATCTGCCCTAATGGCAGCTGTAAATAGATATTTTTGCTGATAGTTATAATTCAACCGGCTTAGGAAAGAAGTCAGCGCCCACTCCTGAACATCTGAAATGGTCCCTCCTCTGTTGATATTGATGGCACCCTGCACGGTTGGAAGACGGTCATCCGAATAGGTATCGGCAGCGATCCGCGTACGATCCAATCGGAATTTTTGGTTGGTAAAACCTCCCAATATCTGAAAATTATGATCATTGATGGATTTGGTGTATGTCACCGTATTTTCATTCAACCAACTGAATATCTCTCGATTATCCCGCACGGAAGAAGCCACCGTCGGAATGGCCCTGTTCATACCAGGTGTGGCAGTGGAAGGATTGAAATAGAAATATTTGCTATTTCTGATTTCTGCGTTGATCGTGGATTTTACCACAAGCCCCTCTATGGGCTCATACTGTACGAAAGCATTCGACAGCAAATTGGTCTGCTTGGTTTCATTGGTAATTTCCAGAGCAGATCGCACGTAATTTGGATAAGCAAAAATATTTCCCGTTTCACTGGGAAACCTGTTGAAATAAGTCAATTCTCCGTTATCATCATAAATGGGCATGTTGGGCCAGGTATGCAGGGCATTGAACAAGATACCCGTACCCCTGGACCCGTCCGTTCTGGGGGTATTGTCCCGAACGTAGGTAGGAGCCAGGTTAAAACCCATTGACAGCTTATCTGAAGCCGTGTAATCAGAATTGATCCTTAATGAAAAACGTTCGTAATCGGTATTCAACACCACACCTTCCTGATCAAAATATCCTGCCACCACAGAGGTTCTCATTTTATCTGTATTGGAGTTGATCGTCAGGTTGTAGTTGGTGATAGGAGCTGTTTCCAGCAAGGCATCGTACCAGTCCTGTGTTTGTCCTTCGTACTGGGAAGGGTTCTGAAACATATCCGGTACAGGACGTCCGGCATCTTCGAAATACTCCTTCTTGAACTGGGCAAATTCAACGGCATCCATCATTTCCAGGCGGTTGTAATGGGGTACATTTTGCAATCCGGTGTACACGTTGAGGGCTACCGAAGATTGTCCCGCTTTCCCCCTTTTGGTGGTAATCAAAACCACGCCATTCGCAGCCCTGGATCCATAAAGGGAGGTTGAAGCCGCATCTTTCAGGATGGTAATGTCCTGAATTTCATCCGGGTTCAAGGTGGCGATATCCCCGGTAATTGGAAACCCATCCACTACATAAAGGGGGTCACTACCAGCGGAAACCGATAACTGTCCTCGGATACGAACATTCATCCCTTGCCCGGGTTTACCAGTGGTCTGATTGATCTGAACACCAGCCAGCTGACCTTGTAGTTTCTGAGCCATTTGCGGAACGGGAATATCCATCAAGTCATCTCCGGCGATAGTCTGGACCGATCCAGTGATTTCCTTCTTTAACTGGCTACCATATCCCACCACGACTACCTCGGTCAGGTCGCTCATGGAAGAAACTAAAACGATTTCATATTCGGTTTGTCCTCCTTGTACAGGCACCTCTTGTGTCGTGTAACCGATATAACTTATAGATAACACTTCCCCAGGGGAGGCCTGAACGGTGAATTGACCATCCAGATCCGTGACACTTCCACGGGTAGTACCCTTTACCAAAACCGAAACTCCTGGTATGGTTTCCATATCTCCATCTGAACGTACCACACCGGAAATGGTGCTTTGTGCATAGGAGAGGCATGTCAATAGCATGGCTGTCAAAAGCGTTATCAGCCTTTTGCCATTCAAAATTGGGTAACAATTTCTTTTCATAGTTTTTAGATTATTGTAATTGATTTATTTTAGAGAATCCGCCTTCTTGAAAAAAGGAAAATTCTTATAAATATATTAAAATAAATTACTGGAAACTGTCCTGTTCTTTCCTGCTAGTCTCCAATCAAAAAGCAAAGTCAGGGGGGCAAACCATTAGGAAAATTTTAAAATCGGATGTTTATATTGTCATACCGTGTAAAATATTTGTCCGGTAAAATTTTAATTAAGTAAATCTATTTAAATTAAATAATAATTTTGTAGCCATAAAAAAACAAATAATTATAAATCGATGTCAGGAAGTGAAAAAAAATCACTTCCTGACAAAAATCATCCATTCACACGACTTAATAACCGTCGTTCTGTTCCATCGAGGGATTGATTCTGATCTGATCCTGGGGAATGGGAAACAATACCTCATGTGCCTCAAAGATAAAATCATTGCCCGAAAATGGTATCCCTTCCCTGGAAGTGGTCGGGTTGGCCCTTTCCCGCAGTCCATAGTCATTCAGGAAAGTTACCAGCTCGGGTATGCTTTTGGTCCGTTTCAGGTCAAACCAACGGTGGTTTTCAAAAGCCAGCTCAATGCGTCTTTCGTGTAACACCGCCTCGCGAAAAGCATCCTGGGATAATCCTTCCAAGGGGTCAAGATCCGCTCTTTCCCGAACCTGGTTCAGATAATCATAGGCCTCTCCCGTGGGTCCATTGACCTCATTGAGCGCTTCCGCCAACATCAGCAATACATCCGAATACCGGATCACCGGCCAGTTATCATTGGTGATCCCACGGATTTGGTGGGGATGGTTATATTTATTTATATATGGTACAGGAACAAATTCCCCGGCCTGATTGGTATAGCCTTCTTTTAAGGAAACTTCCTTCCTCAAATCCCCTTCTTCATATGAATTGATAATATCCAGCGAAGGCGTATTCCAACCGCCGCCTTCCTGTCCGGCGAAATCGATCACCGCTCCATTGGATTCCCTGGGCGAAAAAGTGTAAATAAAATTACTGTGTACCCCAAATTGGTTGTCCCCCTGGTATTGGATCTCAAAAACCGACTCCTGATGATTTTTATTCTGTGGGTCAAATACATCGGCATAATCCGGCAATAAATCATAACCCAACGAAGTTACCTGATTAAGTGCTTCGATCGCCTGGGGAAATTCCTTTCTGGTCAAATGAACCTTTCCCAATAGGCTCAATGCTGCTCCTTTAGTCACCCGGCCAACCTCATCGGAATCATAACTGGCAGGCAGGACATTGATGGCCGCATTCAAATCCGAAAAAATTTGCTGGTAGACCGTTTCTACGGGTTGCCGTTCGTATTGGAAAGCTTCCGCCGGTGAGCTCACCGGCTCGGTAATGATGACCACATCTCCAAAGTGCTGCACCAGGTGAAAATACAAATACGCCCGAATAAATTTTAATTCTGCTTCCGAGCGGTTTTTTATGGCATCACTGGCATTGGCCTCGGGAAGTTTCTGAAGGGTTGTATTCACATTCACCATCACACCGTAGGTGCTGTTGTACAGGTTGGTGATATTAGAAGTGGCCGGATTATATTGCCAGAACTCCAATGCTTCCAGGGAAGGCCCAGCCCCTCTGTTTCCCGGATTAAAATGCAGGGTAGTGTTATCTGAAATAAACTCCGTGTATTGCCACTGGTTTAAGTGCAAGGGACGAAGCTGTCCGTAAACCCCATTCACCGCCTGGATCAGCTGCTTTTCGGTTTGGTAGAAATTGTCGGCTACCAAAACGGTGGGATCGGTTTTATTTAGAAATGCCTCATCACAGGAACCGAATACCAAGCCCATGCACCATAAAGCAGCATATTTTTTAATTGTATTTTTCATGATTTTTAGCCGTTTTTGATTTTAAAACCTGACAGTTGCGCCCAGGGTAAAGGTCCTGGGCATGGGATACGCTTCGTCATCCACCCCGATATTAATTCCTCCTCTTCTGTTGACTTCCGGATTGGTACCCGGGAATGAGGAGAACAGGAAAGGGTTTTCCGCACTGAAAAACACCCTGGCATTGGGTACAATGGTGTTTTGGGGAATGGTATATCCGAGGGTAATGTTCCTCAACCAAACATGGGTAGCATCGTAAACATATCTGGAATTGGATTCCCGCTGCCATTTCCAGGTGTTGGTGGTAGCTCCGCGTCCATCGCCCGGATTTTCGGCAGACCGCCATCTGTTGACGCCGGATTGCAGGATATTGAATACCCCGTCCATGTTCATGGTGGTAGCCTCTATGTTTCGGAATACATCGTAGTCAAAAGCACCTGTAAACATAAAATTAAAATCAAAGCTTTTGTAATCTCCCCCAAGGGTAAAACCCAATATATAGGCAGGATGGGGGTTGCCTATCTCTATCATGTCCTGTTGGTCGTAGGAAATTTCCCCATCTCCATTGGCATCAAAATATTTATAGGTTCCGGGTATAGCCCCATCCTGGGTAGGCCAGGCTTCAATTTCATCTTCGGTATCGAATATACCCATCATGCGGAAACCATGCAACATGGCAAGGGGACGTCCCACCTTGGAAACGTTATAGGTGCTGTAGAAACCTCCTGACCAAATCTCGTCATTTTCCCCCCTGATTTCCAACACCTTGTTTCGATTGATCGTCAGGTTCAAATTGCTTCGCAAGTTTAGCTGGTTGATTCGGGTACGGTAATCCAAAGCAAGCTCCAAACCGCGGTTTTGGACCTGACCAACGTTATCCAAAGACTGGGTAAAACCAGAAATAACGGGCATTTCCACAGACAGCAGCATGTCATTGGTCAACCTGTTGTAATATTCGGCAGTCAGGATCAACCGGTTGTCAAACATGGCCAGATCCAAACCTATATCCAGCTGTTGGGATTGTTCCCAGCCCAGGTTGGCATTCGCAAAGTTGGACAAAATCTGTCCGTTGGCGATGTTGCCTCCCAAAACATAATTGGAAATAGCCATATTCGACAAACTTGAATAATTACCGATGGCATTGTTTCCCGTAATCCCAAAACTACCTCTTAATTTCAAATCGGTGATCCAATTGGTCTGGGGCATAAAGGATTCCTCAGACACCCTCCAACCAATAGAAGCGGCAGGAAAATTACCCCATTTGTTATTGGCTCCAAAACGGGAACTTCCCTCTCTCCTCATCGAGGCGGAAAACAGGTACCTATCATAGATGGAATAATTGAGCCTGGCAAAATAGGCCAGCAAACTCCAGTCATATTCACCCGAACCGGAAGTCTGCTGAATGGCTGCGTCAAGATAACGTACCACGTCATTGGGAAAATCATTGCCGTTCCCCCGAAGGAATTTATTGGTTTCTTCCTGCGCCGAAAATCCCAAAAGGGCCTCGAGTTTGTGTTCGTTAAATATTTTATTGTAAGACAATAATTGGTCAGCCGCAATATTCAGGGACTCGAAGGATCTTTGATAAAGTCTTGCTTCCCTTGGCGGTGCCTGGTTAAATCCCGTACCTGCCAATGTGGAGGGACGGAATTCCTTTTGGGCCGTGTTTTCCAGAATCGCATTGACCGAAGACCTGAATTTAAAATCTTTTAAAAATGAAAATTCAATAAATCCATTGGTCAGGATATTGTTTTCAGTTAGGGTCCTTTCCATTTCGTGTAGCTCTTGCACGACATTGGCCGTACCAAAGACACCATTGGTCCCCCCAATATAATCATTGAAAGAGCCGTCTTCATTGTAAACCGGATACCTTGGGTCTGCCCACAATGATCTACCTATCAAAGCACTTCTACCATCGGTAGACGCATAATCTTCCCGGGAATGGGAAGCGGCAATGTTCCAACCCATACTGATAAAATCGTTGATTTTACCGTCTACATTGGCTCTGACATTGAATCTTTCAAATCCGGTTTCTATAACCGCACCCTCCTGATTGATATAACCAACAGAAACCAGGGACCGGACATCGCCTTTTCCGGCCGTTAAAGTGGCGTTATAATTTTGAAACCGGGCATTTTGGTTCATGATTTCCTGAAACCAATCGGTAGAAATACTGGTTTGTTCGGGAAACCTGAATTCCATTGGGATCTCTTCCAGATCAGGTTCTCTTTGCTCAAAATAACGGATCCTGTCCACAAAGCTATCATGCTTGAATTGGGCAAATTCAGGGCCGTTCATCATTTTAGTCCTTCGGCCATCCGGTACATTTTGCACACCATGGTTGACCACAAAATCAAGGCCCACAACCCCTTCTTTGGCCGATTTGGTGGTGATCAGGATCACACCATTGGAGCCCCTGGCCCCATAGATGGCGGTAGATGCCGCATCTTTCAATACCGTCATGCTTTCTATGTCCGCCGGGTTCAGATTCTGTCCCAGTGAGGTTCCAATCGGAAACCCATCCACAACATATAAAGGCTGGCTTCCTGCTCCCAGGGAACCTATGCCCCGGATGGTCACTTCCATTTCCTGTCCAGGCCTTCCTGTGGTTTGCCTTACCTGCACCCCGGCAGCCTGACCTTGCAATAACCTCGAAACATTGGTAGTGGGGACATCACCAATATTTTCCATGTTGATTACGGATACCGCAGAAGTGATATCGGCTTTCCTTTGGGAGCCATAACCCATCACCACCACTTCTCCAAGGTCACCTAAAGCTGGTTCCATGGTGATTTCATAAACTGTCTGTCCACTGGACAAGGTGATTTGGGTGGTTTCAAAGCCGATAAAACTTGCAGAAAGCACTTCTCCTGCCACAGCCTGAAGGGAAAACTCCCCATCCATATTGGTGACCGTTCCCCGGGTGGTCCCCTGTACCAGGATGGAAACACCTGGAAGAGGCTCAGCATCTTCTGCAGAAAGCACCTTTCCTGTAACTTGGCCCAATTCCTGCGCCTGCCCGGGAAAACCCAGGAAAAGCATCAACAAGACCAGTGGCAATCTGATCCCATATAGGATCGAATGGTAATTTTTCTTCATGGTAATTTTGGATTAGATGATTAATAATTAATGAGTAAAGTTATTTTAAAATAACCAATTTCCCAAAGAATTACTGTCCTGCACTGTGCTGTTCCGGACAGGAATAATAGTTGGCGGCATTTTTTAAAATGTTTTTCCTTCCTAATGACAGCAAAACCCCCTTGCACCTTACAGCGCGGAGATGCACCAGGTGGATATCAAAGTCCCGGAAGTGGGTGACGGAAAATCCATTGGCGGCTAAAATAAGTGAAGACTGGTACTGGACATGCTTAACCTAAGGGAGTAACCT
>JBBDSB010000647.1:0-2702 GCA_040905205.1 Cyclobacteriaceae bacterium | reverse complement strand
AGGAAGCTGCCATTCTATTAAAACGAACTTATGATCTTCATATTGATTGATGTACCTGTTAAAATTTTTCTTATCATGTGATTGCATTTCATTATAACTTCAAAATAGGATAATTGTAATGGTGTTTGTTTCTTTTGCTTTTTTATCCGTGAAAACTGTTTCAAGAGCATGCTTGGAAAGCAGCAGCTCATGTAAGGCATGGCGGTGAATCAAAAAATTGTCCAGGCCATTTTTTTTTGATCGCCGAACTGTCCGCTTTGGTGATTGTTGTGCCATGCTGATCCAGCAGTGAAAAAGAAGCCATCAACCTGCCTTTTGCCACCACCTCGTCCATGATGCCCAAAAGACCATAAACCCGCATGGCATTGGAAGACAGTGCCAAACCCGCACCTACAAGCCTGACCTGTGGGGCGGCCTCATAAATATTGGCATGAATCCCTTTCTGAGCTAAGGTCATGACTGTGGTCAAACCAGCAATGCCACCTCCAATAATAGATATAGTTGGCTTTTTCATTTGCCAAAAATAATTATTTAACTTAAATGATCAATTGAAATTTGCCCGACTTTATATGAATGTCATTAGAAGGGTCAGATTAAGGTATTATGCCTGATCTTATTACCCAGGAAATTTTTCAAAAATCTATCCATCATGCTCAACAATTAGTTAAAAAAAAGTACGCTTTTGCCCAACGGGGTGCAGTTCCACAAAACCGCTGGGCCATTACTTCCTTTTCATGCCATTTTATCAAATTGGCTATTTCATGGTCCTGGTATTTGCCTTTTTCCTGGCAATATCCTTGGTTACGGCACTCCTTTTTTATAAAAAATGGTGGCGAAAACTTTTTGAACTAAAAGCGGGCAATGGGAAGCTGGTTCTATTTCGCAGCCTGCACCGGCTGATCGGGCTTTGGACGATTCCCTTTGTTTTGGTTTTTTCGGTAACCGGGATCTGGTACTTTGTGGAACGCACCAACATGGGTAAGGTTTCCGACATATCCAACCCCGTTGCTCCAAAATTGGAGAATGAAACCCTTGATCCTTCGGAACCGCTTGCTTTTTCCTACCAGTTGGATTACGACAAGGCCGCTCAGGTAGCCCGGGATGCCATCCCCGGATTGAAGATTAAAGGCATCGTCCCTACCAATCAGCCCAGCAAGTCGATTTATATCCGGGGAACCAGTCATGTACCCTTGGTAAGGAACCGGGCCAACCGGGTTTACCTGGATCCAATAACCTATCAGCCGGTAATGGTACAAAAAGCAGAGAAAATACCCACAGTGATGTACATTAATGACATTGCGGATCCGCTTCATTTTGGAAATTGGGGAGGCTTAGCCACCAAAATTACCTGGTTTTTTGGCGGATTGGCCATTTCCGGGCTGATCGTTACGGGCATTTGGATTGCGCTGAGGCGACAAGTCAAAAAGATGGCGGCAAACGGAATGAAACCTATGGGTGGCTTGAAATATATCAATTGGTTACTTGCCCTGATCGTCATCGGATTTATGTATTCCTTTATGATTATCCGGTATTCCCTATCCTGGCCACCACTTGTTGTTGTCGGCCTCATACTTGGAGCAATCAGTTGGCTTACCTGGTATGTATTCGTCTTCAGACTGCATAAAGCCACAAAAGGTTAGGAAGACCCCCAATTTCCATCCGAAAAATATTTTTTCAAACGGAGTGAGTAAAGATTGGCAGTACCTGTCAATGTACTGCCTCTCAGGAAAATACTTCTATAAGGCAAGAATCCTTTAAAAATCAATGCGAAATCATAGATAAAATCAAGCAGTTACATTTATCATGATTAGACCATTATACAATATTTATTCACAAAAATACATCCATTAAAGCCTTATATATAGGTCCAGGTTAATTTGGTTTAATTATAAACTACACACATATATGGTTTAAAGGAAACAATTCCTTATCGTTGTAGTATATGATGTTTAATTAAAAAGAAAAAGTCATGAAAAATGTATGTTCAAATTGTAATTACTGGGAGCCCGAGGCACCAGTAGTAGCCAACAAAGAAAACTATGGCGAATGCAACAAATTAAGTCACCTGGAATCCAAAATGGATCCGGATTACATCATTCCAGTATTGAATAATGGAAAACCCGTTGATCAGGATACCAAATCAATAGAATTTATCACAGGCGCCGGATTCGGGTGTAACCAATTTGCCAGTGCATAATCATTAAAAACGCTATGGTTGAGTATTTGACTATGGCGTTTATTTTTGCATGTGTATTTAGATTTGATCTATATAGAAATAAGATAGTTTACTTTTTAAACAGGCCTTTTTAGGATATAAAATTTATTTGTATTTTTAATCAAACTTCATTTTATGCTTATAAGATAGGGGCATTAAATTAACTTTTTTTGATAACATAAAATGAGAAACATTAAAAAGTGGTATATAATGGATCGGCCGATAATTATCTCCTGCGGGTGTTCTCCACAACATGCGATAGAAATGGTGCCAAATGAAATAATAAACGAAAAAAAATGGAATCAAAAGATACATCGCTGCCCTGGCCCGTGCTGGATTTCGGGAAAATAAAAGACACCCTGGAAACCCTCCACCAGTGGATACAGATTGTAGGCAAAATCCGCCTGCGAACCATGCCCTGGCAAAATCACTCCTGGCATACTACCTTATACCTGAGTCCGCATGGGCTCACCACGCAGGGCATCCC
>JBBDSB010000646.1:0-2703 GCA_040905205.1 Cyclobacteriaceae bacterium | reverse complement strand
AAGTACATTTTACTTTCATTATTCATTTTTGTTCAAAATTTGATTATTGCTCAAATTATTGATATCGGAAATAACCGTGAACTATTTGTAGACACTTATCTGATTGAAAATCTGAAAGAAGCAGATCTTGAGTTACAGCACCCTGTAGATGAAGGGGAAGTGCTGCAATTTGACCTACCCTGGGAGGGTGCCTTTTCAGCCTACGTGACCATTCTACAGGACGGGGATATTTTTAGGGCTTATTATAGAGGCCTTCCTGCAATTGGAAATGATAAGTTTAAAGAAGTTACTTGTTATGCAGAGTCACTGGATGGAATAAATTGGACAAAGCCAAAGCTGGGTATCCATAGTATTAATGGATCAACTGAAAATAACGTAATAATCGTTGATGAAGAAATTACACATAATTTTAGCCCATTTATAGACCAAAACCTCAATGAACCAAAAACCGAAAAGTACAAAGCCCTTGCAGGAAAAAAGAAAACCGGATTGTTTGCTTTGGTTTCTCTGGATGGGATTCATTGGGAGAAAAAAATGGAGGCTGCAGTAATTAAAGAAGGTAACCTGGATTCTCAAAACGTAGGTTTCTGGTCAGAGAGTGAAAATAAATACATTGCCTATTACAGGACCTCGGATCAGGGGTTCCGATCAGTCAGTAGATCCACATCTGATGATTTTATTAACTGGGAAGCAGGTAAAAAAATGGAATTTGGTGAGGCCCCTTTGGAACATCTTTATACCCAGCAAACCAGTCCCTATTTCCGTGCGCCGCATATTTACCTGGCCATTGGAGCCCGGTTCATGCCGAACCGAAAAGTGATTTCGGATCAGGAGGCGCAAAAGCTGGGAGTGGATCCAAAATATTACAACGATTGTTCAGATGCCATCCTGATGTCTTCAAGAGGAGGAAATCATTATGAGCGTCAGTTTATGGAATCATATATCCGGCCGGGGATCGGTTTGCAGAATTGGGTGTCCCGATCCAATTATCCGGCATTGAATGTAGTACAAACAGGCGAAAAGGAAATGTCTGTTTATGTAAACCAGGATTATGCCCAGCCAAGTGCCCATCTGCGCAGGTATTCGATGAGGCTGGATGGCTTTTCCTCCCTCTCTGCCGGGTATGGAGGAGGGGAAATGTTAACCAAACCCTTTACCTTTGAAGGGAAAGTATTGGAGTTGAATTATTCCACATCCGCTGCGGGGGAGATTTTGGTTGAAATCCTTGACGAAAACGGAAACAAAATACCCGGTTATTCCAAGGAAGAATGTCAGCCAGTGATTGGCAATGAGATTTCAAGGACTGTTTATTGGAACAATTCGGACGATTTATCCAGCTTGTCAGGAATTCCTGTTCGAATGAGGGTTTACCTGAAGGATGCTGATTTATTTTCATTCAGATTTTATTAAAAGAATAAGGTATGAAAAAGTACATTTTACTTTCACTATTGATTTTTGTTCAGAATTTGATTATTGCTCAAATTATTGATATCGGAAATAACAGAGAGCTCTTCGTAGACGATTACCTGGTTGACTCCCTCAGTAATGCCTCGGTTCGCATGCATTCACCCGTTGACGAGGGGGAAGTATTGCGTTTTGACCTACCCTGGGAAGGTGCTTTTTCTGCTTATGTTACCATATTAAAGGATGGGGATACCTACAAAGCCTATTACCGGGGCGTACCCACGGCCGGTAAAGACGGGAACAGTGCGGAGGTCACCTGCTATGCCGAATCCAAAGACGGCATCTACTGGGAAAAACCCCATCTGGGCATCCATGATATCCAGGGAAACAAAAACAACAATGTCATCCTGGCCAATGCCGCTCCTGTCACGCATAATTTCAGCCCCTTTATTGACCAGAATCCTGCTGCAAAACCGGAAGAACGGTACAAGGCTTTGGGAGGAACCCAAAAGAGCGGGTTGGTAGCTTTTACCTCCCCTGATGGCATTCATTGGAAGCGGTTGCAGGAAGATCCGGTTTTCAGTCAAGGTGTTTTTGATTCCCAAAACGTGAGTTTCTGGTCGGAAAGCGAAGGAATGTACCTTTGTTATTTCCGCTCCTGGACCGGTAAAGGATACCAGGGATTCCGTTCAGTCAGCCGGACCACTTCAAAAGATTTCATTCATTGGACCGATCCCGTTCCAATGAGTTTTGGCAATACTCCCTACGAGCACCTATATACCCAACAGACCAGTCCCTATTTTAGGGCACCCCATATTTACCTGGCCATCGGAGCCCGTTTTATGCCCAACAGGAAGGTGGTGTCTGATCAGGAAGCGGCGCTCCTTGGTGTAAATCCTAAATACTACAATGACTGTTCCGATGCCATTCTGATGACTTCCCGTGGAGGTAGTCAATATGACCGGAAGTTTATGGAATCCTTTATCCGTCCCGGGATCGGCCTTCAAAACTGGGTTTCCCGATCCAATTATCCGGCTCTGAATGTGGTGCCAACAGGTGACAAGGAAATGTCTGTTTATGTCAACCAGGATTATGCCCAGCCTACAGCCCACCTCCGTAGATATTCCCTGCGGCTGGATGGGTTTGCTTCCCTGACAGCAGGCTATGGCGGGGGAGAGTTGCTTACCAAACCCTTTATATTTGAAGGCAATGAATTAACCCTCAATTTTGCGACATCGGCTGCCGGAGAAATCCGGATCGAGCTTTTGGATGCAGAGGGAAATAAAATCCCGGGATTTT
>JBBDSB010000645.1:0-16534 GCA_040905205.1 Cyclobacteriaceae bacterium | reverse complement strand
AACTGCCTGTATTTATTGTTCGAAACTTCATATTTGTCCATGAAGAATTCCGAAATGGTTACCTGTTTATTCATAGAGGACACGCTCAAAGCAATGTCTTCATCGGCCTGACCCATCCAAAAGGTGCCCGCTTTTACAGGAGCCATTTCATAAGGCAAAGATTGCTGCCATCCTGAGCGCTGAGGTACACCTGTCACCTCGCCTCTTCTATTTAACTTCTCACTTGAAGATCCTTTGTTTCCAAAGAGACCGCAACCCTGAAGTAGCGTCATTAAAATCAACCCCGAAATTAAGGTCAAAAAGCGCGGATTCATTTTTTTAATCATAAATGACATTAAATTAACTACATTCATTATCAATCATTTAAACTATTAACCAATTCGAAATTTAGCAGAAATTATCAGAAAAACACAAATATTTTTTTAATATTATTTCAGTGTTTTAAAACCTGAACCTTGGCGTTCTCTGAATTATCCGTTCCATTTCTCTTGATACCTGAGGAAGGTTATAGGTCAACATAAACTCATGGGAAGTCGGTGATTTTGCTTCCAAACCACCCACCACAAGGTCAAATGCATATCCCAAATTCAGGGAGTTGTCTCTTAACAGACTATATCCCAATAATATGGATGCCGATTCTTCCCCTCTATAGGCCAATCCTAGACTGATCGTTTTATTATACGTGCCTATAACGCTTAAGTCATAAGAAAAATTATTCAAGGATACAGATTTTACCAATATACTTGGTTCAACACTAAAAAGGGCAAAGGTGTTTATCCTGTAACCTACCAAAGCGTAGTTATGGTTTTCAAGTCTGTTTTCCAGGGCGCCATCACCAAAGTCAAAACTTGGCTCATTGAGATTTCTACTGCTCAGCCCTATATAAAAATTATTCCTGTCATACATCAAGCCCACTGCCACATTGGGATTAATTTGATTTTCACTACCTCCTATTGGCACGTTGGGATCTGGGTTTACCGGTAAAAATTCATCATAGTTTATCGAACTCGAAAAAAACCCGCCTGAAGCCCCAATACTTAATTGTCCCCTGCCTAACCTTAAGTGGTAAGCCAGGGAAAGGTTGACTTCCTGATTGGTCACCGGTCCGATATTATCATTTACGGCTACAAGGCCGAAACCCAAATTGGCCTTATCCAATTTTCCGGAAAAGGTCAGTACCTGCGTATTGGGTGCCCCTCCTGAACCTGTGGAAGTGGTATAATCGAGCCATTGGCTTCGGTGCAATGCAGAAAAGGCGTATCCGGATTCTTTTCCGGCAAAGGCAGGATTATAATACATTCCGTTGTACATGTATTGGGTAAATTGAGCATCCTGCTGTCCAAAAACAGTCCGTAAATCCAATCCGAACTCTATTAAGCCAAAAAAAATAAAGACAAGAAGATAGATTCTTTTTATCATGCGTAGGAGACATTTTGTGTTTGGAAATCTATTCTACACATTTAAACTGAATTTACCTTATAAAAGATTAAAAGAAATCAGATTTTATTCGCTTTTTTAATGTAAAGTTCCAATGCTCCCGTCATGCTTGGGGCATTAGGCAAGGGGGCCTCTATGTCCAAAATCAGATCTTGATCTATAACTTCCTGGGCTGTGGTAGGTCCGAATGCTGCAATTCTAGTGTTGTTTTGTTTAAAATCAGGAAAATTATGAAAAAGAGATTTGATTCCTGAAGGACTAAAAAATGCTAGGATATCATATTTGATGTCTTTCAAATCGGAAAGATCTGCAGCCACGGTGTGGTAAATAATGGCCTCTGTAAAAGAAATATTATTCTGGTTCAAAAATTCGGGGATTTCATCCTTTCTGATATCCGAACAGGGGAAAAGGTATTTTTCGTTTTTGTGTTTCTTGAAATATTCAAATAAATCAGAAGCCGTGCGTGTACCAACAAACAATTTTCTTTTTCTGATAACAATGTATTTTTGAAGATAATGTGCGGTCTGCTCTGAAATGCAAAAGTACTTCATATCAGCTGGCATTTCTATTTTCAACTCCTGACAGATGCCAAAAAAATGGTCGATGGCATTTCTGCTTGTAAATATGATGCCGGTATGTTTTAAAATTTCAATTTTTTGCTTTCTGAAATCTTTAATGGATACCGGTTCTACCTGAATGAATGGCCTAAAATCTATTTTAATCTTATACTTTTCCGCCAATTGAAAATATGGAGTCCTTTCATCCGAAGGTTTTGGTTGTGAAACCAAAATGCTTCTAACCCGGTTTAATCTATCTTTTGTTGATTGTGTCATTTTAATTTTTTTTCCTTTACCCTAGGATCAATTTAAAAATCACCAAAAAGGGGATCAATTCAGAGGTGCAAAGGTAAGAAAATAAATGATAATTTTTAAATCCGATCTTTTTTGATAGCCAAATCATCAATGCCAGGATCCCCATGGCGTAGGCTCCAAAAAGAATCCAAAATACGGATGTGAAAATGAATGATGAGGAAATTAAAGTATTGGAAAAGGCAACCACCATCAAGGCCAATCCCACCATCAAGGCCAATCCCACTACCTTCAACAGATAAAAAAAATGAGGTAAGGCAATTCTTTTTAAATCAAATATATAGGTATTGATGCCTAACCACAGGAACTTTAAAAAAGTCAATATGGTCAAAATAACAGCAAGCATTAGCCAAAGCAAAAATAATAAATTCAACTCTTTTCCAAGGTTTCCCCCCCAGCCCAAAACTTCAAACCCCGATGCTTGAATGCCTGTTACTGCCATGAGGGAAATCCCTAAATTGATCATAAAGAGGTAAAAAAGAAGCTCCGCTGAATAAATTTTTGAAATCCCTACCGACTCCCAAAGGTCTTCAAAGGAAAGAATGGTCTCCCAATTCCAGAAAATAAAAAATATAGATGGGAAAAAGGCACGCAAAAGGGCAAATAAAATTAAAATGGAAAGAAGGGCTGTAAAAAAGAAATCATGCATTTTGTTTCTGTCCCTTTTTATAAGGGTGATTTCTGAACTTTCCGAGGATGAATTGTCTTCCTGCACATTGTTAAAATACCCCTTCTGCACCGATAATTCCCCGGCTAAGATGCCCTTTTTATATGCGAGAATATTGATTTCACTTTTATTCCAAGGAATATATGGCGCCAATTGCTCCTTACCAAAGTAAAGAACTGTATCCCTCCCCATCGTTCCCCAAAGCCGTCCATTGATAAACAATCCGGATCCCCGGGATATTTTGATCCGAAACTCAGCCTGTGGGAAGGTTTCCAGATCAACCACCACCTCTGCCAAACTCCTGCCGCTTAAAAAAGACTCCTTTTCTGATAACTTAATTTCAGGATCATAATTTTTCAAAACCTGGGACAGTGCCAGACTGGAAAAAAACAGGAGGACAGCCGTCATCAGGCATGCCCTTCTCAAATATTGTTGGTGTCTTTTCATTAAAATCTCCCAGTATAGCCAAAATGAATTCTTGAATAATTAAACCCTAAGGGTTGGTCCGTTGATTTACCGAGGGCATAAATAAAATTGAAAATCCCGCCCCCATTCTCCAGGCTAATCCCTCCTCCAAAGGAATAAGGCCATTCACTTCCCGATCCGAAAACCCTGTTTTCAACCAGCCCGGCATCCGCAAAAATCAAAAAATAGGAATAGTTATCAAAATAATATCTCGGTTCAATATTGATAAATGCATAACGATTGGCAAAGAAATAATTTTCATTGAAACCCCGGATAGATTTCAAACCTCCAAGTCTGAAAAGATCATTGGATAATAGATTCTCATTTTCCATATCCCCTAAGCTCAACCTGAAGAGGGAACTAAATTGCTCTTTCCATAGTAGATAATAGGAAAAATGTGCCCGAAAATAATATTGAAAACCCGTCATATCCAACCCCTGATATAAACTTTGGGGCAATCCGGTATTTTCCAATAATCTTTTATTACCTACCCCCACCATGCCTTTGGATTGCCATCCCTTTTTGGGAAAAAAAACATCGTCAAATTTGCTGACCATAAAATCCAAACCATAACTATTATACCTAAAGTCAGCAGCCTCCGGTAATTTTTCCGCCTCTCTGAATTGAGAAACCGCCAATAGGTCTCCTGCTTGTCTTCGGGTAAAAAAACTCAAATAAGCAGAGGGATTTAATTGGTAGCCTACATCAATCCTAAAATCCCGGTTGATAAATGTAGTATCCTCTTTAAGTAAATAAAAGGAACTTTTGATATCTAGCATGGAGCCCAGTACCATAGGTTCAATGGCACTGATGCCTAGGTTTTGGGTATATTGGGACAACCGCTGCCAATTGATGCTGTAATCCCTTCCCTTACCGGAAACATTATACAATTCCAAATCAAATTGACCGGTTACCAGCCATTTATTATTTTCCAATTCATTGGGAAGCAAACCAATAATCCCATCTAAAGTATTCATCTTCCTATCATTTATAGGAAGGTAATAAGTAGCCTCTTCATTTTGAAAGCTTAATGAAGGGGTCTCCTGTAGGGTGATATAAGGAATATTCCTTATAGAAACCATGGATTGATCTACCTTTTTTTGGGAAAAAGGTGTCCCGGGTAGCATTCCGAGTTTTCTGGCTAAAAATAGGGGATGGGTTTTGGAATTGCCGGTGATTTTTAGCGTATCGAATGTAATAAAAGGGCCCTTTTCCACCTTTATCCGAGCTGAGATCTTTCCTTCCCGGTTTAAGACATCTTCAAGTCTTACACCGGCAAAGGGAAAACCATTGTTCTGGCTGATCATTAGGATGTTGGAAAAAAGATTCAAAACTTCATTATATTGAAATGGCCCCTGGCTGAATGGATCAGACTTAAATTCTCCATTTAAAAGCATCCATTCTTCCAGGTTGCCCTTTTCCAGGGAGACCCATTCAAATAAATCTCCGGCCTTAATTTTGAGATGCAGGGTATCCGCTTTTAAAACGGTATCCTCCACAAAAGCGCTGAGGTAGCCTTTCTTTTGCAGGGAACTTAATACCTGCCGGGCATATTCTGTCCGACTTAAGGTATCCTCAAAGGACACAAGATCAGTTCGAGACTCGGGACTTGAAATTTCATAGTCCAAAAAAAAATTTTCCTGACCATAAACCGATCCGAAAACATTTATGGCCAAACACAAAAAATAAACAAGTTTAATTTTTACCAAACTCCTCTTACCTTCATCTGAAGGGTATAGATTGCTTCTGAAGCCGTAATAAACAATGTTTTTCTGTCTCCTGCTCCAAAACATACATTTGCCGTCCATTTTTCATCAATGGGAATATGTCCGATTTTATCCCCTTTACTGTTAAAAATACTAACACCATCCCCCGTCAGATAAACATTTCCCCGATGGTCTAAGGTCATTCCATCGGATCCCATATCCACAAAAAGTTGCCTATTGGTGAGGTACCCATCCTCTTCGATGTCATACACATAGGTTTTATCATCGCCCAGATCTGATACATATAATTTTTTCCCGTCGGGACTCCCAACAATTCCATTAGGTGTCACCAGGTTTTCATCTACCCTGAAAAATTGTAATCCATCCGCACTAAGGTAATAAAGGTGTTCTCCATCCTGTTCCATTTCAGATGCTCTATCCCAATAATCTCTTTTATAGAAGGGATCCGTCAAATAGATGCCTCCTTTGGGATTAATCCAAAGGTCATTTGGTCCATTCAGCCTTTTGCCTTTAAATTTTTCAATTAAGACGGTGGGATTGCCTTCCTTATCAAAGGACCACAATTGGTTTTCCATATCTGCACAGGCAATTAATTCCCCCTGAATATTGAAATAGAGGCCATTTGACCTTCCGGCTTCTTCCGTAAACAAACTGATTTCCCCTGTAGCGAAATTCCATTCATAGATCTTATTGTTGGGCTGGTCTGTAAAAAAAATATTACCCGGTCTGTTCACAGCAGGTCCTTCTGTAAATCCAAAACCATCCGCCACTTTCACCACTTGGTCATTTTTTGACACCAAGCTCCTTTTAACATCCAGCTGAGCCTTTAAAATAATAGGATTGCAAAGCATGAATAAGAAAATCAATAGGCTGTTTTTCGTAAAGACCATTTTTTTGTTTTGATGTTTGGGTTGCCAAAATTAAGGCATAATAATATAAAAACTAACCCTTTGTCCTTAATATCTTCAACAAAAAAGGAATAGGCTCTTTTAAGCCAAGAGATTTGGGTGAATTGAACCTTTAAACGCCGGCCACATGTTAATGATCTTGATCCGAGGCCTTCGTCCGCTAGCCGATAAAATCCATCTTAATGTCTGGAATCTATATTCATATTCCTTTTTGTAAAAAAGCATGTCATTACTGTGATTTCCATTTCAGTACAAACAGCCAATACATGACCGAATTGGTCGATATGATTTGTGAGGAGCTTTTATTGCGAAAAAACTTTTTAAACCTTGAAAAGGCGGTGGAGACGCTATATTTCGGTGGGGGGACGCCTTCCCTTTTACCATTGGATAAAATCCAACAGATCTTAAGTACCATTTACAAAAACTACCCACTAAATTTAAAGGAAATAACCCTGGAAGCGAACCCCGATGACCTCCAAAAGGAGAAATTGAATGGTTATTTAGACATGGGAATCAACAGACTGAGCATAGGCATCCAGAGTTTTCAAGATCCTGTACTTTCGTTTTATAACAGGTCCCACAATGCCTCAGAGTCCCTTCAGGCGATTGATAGGGCAAGAAATTCAGGATTTGATAAATTATCCATTGATTTGATATTCGGTTACCCCCATCAGGACCATGAAATATGGAAAAATGATTTGAAAATTGCTTTGGATCAGGTGCCGGACCATATCAGCAGCTATTGCCTCACCATAGAACCCAAAACAGCACTTGGAATTTGGGCTAAAAAAGGGAAGTTTCAGCCTGCTTCAGAGGATTTCCAGGCCGAACAATTTGAAATTTTACAGGAAGCCATGGAAAATTCAGGTTACTTACAATACGAAATCTCCAATTTTGCAAAACCAGGTGCGTTTTCCATCCACAACAGCAATTATTGGAAAGGCATTCCTTACCTGGGAGTAGGGCCTAGTGCACATTCTTTTGATGGGGCTGACCGGGGTCATAACCTGTCAAACAATCTCTTATACATCAAATCCCTGGCTCAAAGGAAACTTCCCTATCAACATGATTCCTTAACGACCACGGACAATATCAATGAATATGTTCTCACCTCCATCAGGACCATTTGGGGAATTGACAATAACTACCTGAAAAAGCGGTATCAACTGGATTTTTTGGCCGAAAAAAGCAGGGAACTGGCTTTTCTCGGCCAACAGGATGTGATCACTATCAGGGATCAACATGTCTATCTCACCAAAAAAGGCAAATTACTGGCCGATTACATTGCTTCAAAATTATTTGTTTGACCATTTCAGATTATCTTTGGCCCATGAAAAAAAGAACAGCGGAATCATACAGAAAACAGGAAACCTCTCCGTTGAAGGAAGTTTTTGAAGAAATGCTTCAGGCTTACCAATTAAAAGATAAATTTTCTGAAAAAACCCTTATCCAGGAATGGGGGCAATTAATGGGTAAAACCGTAGCGACCAGAACCACAAGTCTTTCGATCCAAAAAAAAGTGCTGTATGTGAAACTCGTTTCAGGCCCCTTGAAAAAGGAATTGATGATGAACAAAACCAAGGTAATGCAAATCATCAAAGATAAATTTGGTGCTGAAGTGATTCAGGACATCATTTTCATGTGAACCACCAGTCAGTCCTGTGCGGCAAATACCCTTCTCATAATAGCCGTGGTTCTCTCAGCAGGATTTTCTCTGATTTTCAGTTCCTCTATTGCAATCAATTCAAACAAGCCATTTATTGCCTTTTCAGTAACATAGGCATTCAGGTCAGGATCAATTTTCTTGGAGGTTGGAAGAGTGTTATAGGCATTTACCAAGTCAGAATAATGTTTGGTTGCACCTACCTGGTCCAGGGATTCCTGGATCTTTGGACTAAACAACTCGGTTAA
Organism: Cyclobacteriaceae bacterium; assembly: GCA_040905205.1. Classification (GTDB taxonomy): domain Bacteria; phylum Bacteroidota; class Bacteroidia; order Cytophagales; family Cyclobacteriaceae; genus Cyclobacterium. The sequence continues at coordinate 8,550 of JBBDSB010000645.1, read as the reverse complement.
CCTTTCTGAAGTGGTCTTTTTTAAATATTGGGTGGCTGCATCCTGATCTCCCCTCAATATAGAAAATGCATCTTGGATGGTCAATTGTCTAATGGCATTGATAAAAATCGGTTTGGCTTCCATGGCGGCACTTTCCGCTCCCCTGTTTATGGTAAGCAAAACCCGGTCCACTTCACTGCCCAAACCGAAGCGCCGCATGGTACTTTCAATATTCCTCAACTCTTCCGGTAAAGGTATTCTGATCAGATCATTCTGAAAAAAGCCGTTTTCCTTGGATGCCATTTCTGCTCCATTGCTGATTCCCTTAACCAAGGCATCTTTTAACCCATAGCCCACCTCTTCATTTGAAAGTGCCGCATTGGAAGCCCCCTGAAGAAATCTGTTGACATCCGCACTGGTGCAAGAACTAAAATAAACTGTGAATAGACAGAGTAAAACAATAAATGGCTTTTTCATATTTTTAAAATTTAATAATAGTATTGTGGATTATCCAATGTATTTTAATTTACAATATTTATTATTGTAACGTTTCTATGGTTAAAACACCAAACATACTCAATAGCAAGCTAATAGTATTGCTGGCCATCCTCACCTGGCTGGCATTGCTATTGGTGGATCTAATCCAGGTCTTTGGAGAGATTAACCAAATGGAGGATGCAATCATTCCCGAAATATCCTGGATCCTTGAGATAATATTTTTTATTTTGCTTTACGCTTTCTTTAATGAGTCCATAAATAAAAACGAGAGAAATAATTTTTTGGACTTGATATGGAGGGCGGCATCCACTGGACTCATGGCCACGGGGATCTCTTTTTTAATCATTTTATTTTATTACCTATTGGATAACACCAGGTTATCTACCGATCCGTTATTAAGGAATTTTTTCTACCATGTTAATTTTGCCGTCACCACCTTGTTTCTGATTTCCGCTACATTACTCTGGAAGCATTTGATTTTGTACCAGAAAAGCAAATCTGTGGTTCAGCAATGGCAGGCCTATGAAATCATTTTGCTGATCAGCATGTTTTTCGCATTGATTAATCAAAACAGTTTTAATTACGGGTTTATCTTTGGCTTGTTGTTCTTAATCATTTATGGAATTATCTTATCTGCCAACCTTAAATGGATACCTTACCTGACCGTTAAGGAAAAATGGAAATCCATTCTATTTTTAGCGATTATCATAATTTGTACCACTTATTTGCTGATACAATTACTGGCTTACAGTGAAAATAATGATCAAATCATCAATTTAACAGAAAACCTATTTCTTTTGGGTTTGTTTGCCTTCGTTTTGATTTATTCCATTTTCAGTCTCCTGGTTACCTTATTTAACCTTCCTACTTCATCGGTTTTTGAACAGAAACTGGTAGAAGCCATCAACTTTCAAAGGTTGAGCCAATCCATTAAGCCGGGTGAAAATGAAGAACAGGTTTTGGATATCCTGATGGATAGTTGCATGAGCGCAGCCTATGTGGATGCCGCATGGCTCGAATTGAAAGACATGGAAGATGAGCAAAAAAAAATCGTACACCAAAAATTCATTTCCAACCAGGAGAGGCTGAATATTTATGATGTGATTTTAAAAAGTCATCCCTTTGCGGATTACCTGGAAAACCAAACAACATCGCAGTCAGAATACATTTATGGCCGGATTCGTCACGAGACTTATTTATCTGTTTTAATCGTCCCCATAAGGGCAAATAAAAAACTTCTCGGAAATATATTCCTTTTAAAAGAAGTAAAAGATGGTTTTAATAAAGAAATGATCAATATCATTTCCACATTCGTAGGGCAAACCTCTATATCCATTGAAAACTACAGGCTCCTAAACGAAGCCATCAAAAATGAGCGCTATAAAGAGGAATTGGAAATCGCCCAAAGGGTACAAAGGAGTTTGTTGCCATCTTTTCTTCACCACAATGACTGTTTTGAAATAGAAGGGTTTTCGGCTGCAGCAGATGAAGTGGGTGGAGATTACTATGAAACTTTTCAGTTCGACAAAAATAATTTTGCCTTGATCATTGGAGATGTTTCCGGAAAAGGAACCTCCGCCGCATTTAACATGTCGCAGATGAAGGGGGTCTTCCACAGTCTGGTCCAACTTCAGGTTAGTCCCAAGCTATTCCTGATCCGGGCAAATAATGCTTTAAGCAGATGCCTTGAAAAAAACAATTTCATTACCACAACTTATTATTGGCTGGATACGTCAGTGAAGAAAATCCAGTTTGCAAGAGCCGGACATTGTCCTACCCTGTATTTTAATAAAAATAGGGGCAAGGCAGGTTTTTTGGACATTAAAGGAATGGGTTTGGGCATTGTCCGAAATGAAAGTTTTGAGCAATATATCGAAGAAGGGGAAATGTATTATCAATCCGGCGATATACTGGTAATGTATACCGATGGCATCGTGGAGGCAAAAGATCAGAAGGGCATAGAGTTTGGATTTGATCGACTAAGAAATTTACTGGATGAAAATTACCTTCTGGATGCCAAACAGATAAAGGAAACGATCATAAATAGTGTGTATGGTTTTGTGGGAAAAAACACCTTACCAGATGACGACTACTCTTTAATGATCGTCAAATTTAAAGCATAAACTTAAACCCCATTAAAGCGTATAAAAGGTATGTTGGAAATCAATAAGTCAGCCGATCAAGATCATATATTGATCGAATTAATCGGGGAGGTAGATGCCAGTAATTCCGTAGAATTAGATGATGCCATTAAAGAGGCCTTGTCTGTTCCAACTAAAAAAATCCTTGTTGACGGGAATGCGTTGGAATACATCTCCTCTGCGGGGCTAGGGGTATTTATGTCCTATTTGGAGGATTTTCAGGAAAAAGAAGTCGCCTTTATCATTTTTGGGCTTAACGAAAAAGTGATGAATGTATTCCACATTTTAGGCCTGGATCAGTTAATTGAGATTAAAAAAAATCAAAATGAGGCCATGAAGGCACTGTATGAAGCATGAATTGAAATTATATTGTGAGAAAAGCAGTCTGTCTGAATTAAGGGTTTTTCTTTCAACTATTTTAACCAAATCCGGCCTTTCAGAAATAATCCAAAATCAATTGATTTTAGCGGTGGAAGAAGTTTGTTCCAACCTGATCATCCACTCCCATGATTGCAATCCTAAAAGCTTCATTTTATTGGCTGTTAATTTTACTACGAATTCCGTTATTTTTGAAATCACAGATTCAGGCAAAGCCTTTAACATCATTGAGTACAAATCTCCGGACATCAATGCTGTTGTCAAAGAAAAAAGGAAAGGTGGTTTGGGGATCTTATTGGTGCGAAAGATCATGGATAAAATTGAATTTGAGACAGACAGCACCCATAACACCTGCAGGTTGATTAAAAAAATCAAATCCAAATAAATGTTAAATCCCTTGAGATATAGCCTAAAGGTTCATTTTTGTAAGCTAAAATTTGTAACATTGCAGCTTGATTACTAAAACTGTATGATAAATTTAAAGCATATAACTTTCCTTTTTATCGGAATTTTATTTGCATGCGGGACGAAGATGACCGGCTCATCAGACATCCCGGACCCGTCTTCCAGGGAGTTTCTTCTCCAAATCGATGAACAATTCCTGGATCAGGAAGAATTTATCCATATCCTTTCAAAAAACAGCATCCGTAAACAAACAAAGCTCACCAGGAGGGAATTTGATGAAAATTTTGAGCTTTATGTGAATTATCGCCTGAAAGTGAAGTATGCAGAAGATTTGGAATTGGATCAAAAAGAAGGGTTTCTTACCGAATTTGAAACTTATAAAGAGGACATCAAAAAGCCTTTTTTATTGGAAAGTAATGTAAAGGAAAAAGAAGTAAGTGATGCCTATTCGAGAATGCAACAATTGATTAAAGCCAGTCATATTTTGATACAATTTCCTAATGGAGCCAAAAAGGAAGATTCCACAGCCGTTTTCAAAATGGTAGAAAAAATCAAAGCTTTGGCAATTAACGGGCAGGATTTCAATGAATTGGCTTCAAAATATTCGGAAGACCCTTCTGCTCGGAATAACCAGGGAAACCTTGGATATTTTACTGCCTTACAGATGGTCGCTCCATTTGAAAAGGCTGCTTATTCACTTTCCCCAGGAGAAATTTCGGATCCGGTATTAACTGATTTCGGAATACACCTTATCAAATTAGAGGAAACGATCCCGAATCCCGGTGAAGTAAGTGTCTCCCATATTCTGATCAGGACCAAACCGGAATTAAGGTCATCAGTAGAAAGTGCTAAACGAAAAACCAATACTATTTATGCTGATTTGAAGGAAAATCCCGATGCTTGGAAAGAAATGGTTGAAACATTTTCTGAGGACCAGGCTAGTAAAGGCAAGGGAGGCCTAATTCCCTGGTTTGGGGTTGGAGGAATTGTTCCTGAAATTGAAAAGGTTGCTTTTTCCTTGAAAAACACAGGAGATATAAGTCCCCCATTAAAAACCGATTATGGTTATCATATCCTCAGGTTGGAAGAAAAGCGACCCTTGCCCCCCTTCGAAGAATTGGAAGAATTCATAAAATCCAGATTATTTAGGGATACTGATTCCAAAAACCTTAAGAATGAGGTATTAAAATCCCAAATGAAAAAATTCAATGTTTGGGAGAACAAGCATCTTAAGGCAAAATTGCAGGAGATTTACGGGTTACCATTGGGAAATTTCACATCCGATTCCAGGAATAAAATGAACACAAAGGAGCCTTTGGTCCGGTCAGATCAGGATACGCTGTTTATTAAAGACTTTAATGCTTTTGCTGAAAATGAATTTTCAGGTATAGACGCAAAACCAGAAGCTACTTTTGGAGAAGTATATGAACGTTTTTTGGAAGAAAAGCTTTCTTTATGGGAAGAGGAGGAATTATTCCGCCATAATAAAGATTACAGATTATTGATTAATGAATACAGGAACGGAATCCTTATTTTCAACCTGATGAACGATTTGGTCTGGCAAAAAGCTATGGAGGATTCCCTGGGACAAATCAGGTATTTTCAGCGTAATCGGGAGAATTATAGTTGGGAGGAAAGGGTACCCGCCTTGGTCATCCAGATTAATCAGGACACCGATAGATCAAAAGTAAGAAACTATATGGCGGGTTCCAGATATCATGAAAATATGGCAAAGGAGTTGGAAGAAAAATTCCTACAGGATAACCCGCTCCTTTTCGGAATTGTAAACGGTGTATTTGAAATCAAAAATCATGAAATATTAAGTAAAATCAATACCGATCTGGCTTTTCATGAAATAAATCATCAGGGAAAATTCTATTTTGTCCTTCTTGGTGAAAAATTTTCTGCTAGAACTAAAACCATAGAAGAAACAAGGGGAAAGTTAATTCAAGATTACCAAAATCAACTGGAAAGTGAATTAATACTCCAATTAAAAGAAAAATATTCCATCCAAATCAATGAGGATGAAAAAGATAGAATTTATCAAAATCTCAACCAGTAGGTTATTGGTCGTTTGCATTACGGTATTGTGTTTACCTTCCTGTGACTTCTTTAAAATCAAGACAGAAGAGGAAGGAAATGAAAAGACCCTTGTGGCCTCAGTTGGCAATACCCACCTTTATTTAACTGATATAGATCATATCAGCCAAGAAATCCAATCGGAATTGGACAGTGCGGAGTTGGTTAGCCGTTATGTTCAAAGTTGGGTCAAAAAGCAGCTGGTGATCAGGGAAGCGGGAAAAAACCTTACCATCAACGAAGCAGAAATCAACAGGAAATTATTGGATTATCGCTATGCTTTGATCGCTTATGAATATGAAAAGAGTTTTGTTGAGGAGACACTGGATAAAAATGTAACGGCATCTGAAATACAAAATTACTACGATCAAAACCGGGGAAATTTTGCCCTGAAAGAAATTATTATAAGAACAAATTTTGTTAAAGTAGAGAAAAACCTGCCTCAAAAAAGGCAATTGGAAAGATTATTGGGCACTAGTCAGGATGGCTCAACAGAAGAATTAAAAGATTTTGCCATAAGGTATGCCAACAATTACTTTATTGAGGATTCCACTTGGATAAAATTTCAGGATATCATCATCAATACACCCTTATCCCAAAATTCAAACCATGTTCAACTTTTGCAGAATGATGATTTGATCAGCGTAGATGATGATAATTTTTCCTATTATTTCAAAATTTTAGAATACCGATTGCAGGATCAGGTCCCACCCTTGGAATTTGTAAGAGACGAAATATCTAAAATTATCGTTAATAAAAGAAGAGTAGAGATAGCAGAAAAATTAAAAAGAGATATTTATAATAAAGCATTAGACAATAATGAGTTTACCATATATGAATAAGCATTTCAGGACATTTGCCATCATTATAATGATAGTGATCGGGACCAGGCCATCCTTTTCTCAGAATACGGATACCCTTGCCTCAATAAGAGAGGAAGTTGCCGAGGATCAACCCAAACCAAGTGGCCAGATTCTCGATAAAATCATTGCCAAAGTCGACAATTACATCATTCTTGAATCAGACCTTCAAAAGGCTTATTTGGAAGCTGTTTCACAAGGTCAAGAAGGCAATCCCACCCCTACACGGTGTGAAATTTTTGAATCTTTGCTGATCAATAAAATGATGATGGCAAAATCAGAAATTGATTCCGTAGTGGTATCAGATGCTGAAGTAATCATTCAGACAGATCAGCGTTTCAACATGGTATTGCAACAGTTCGGTGGTGATGAGGAGTCCCTGATCGAAGCTTATGGCAAAACAGGAGATCAATTAAAAAGTGAAATTCAGGATGCTGTTAAGGAACAAATGGTGGTTCAGAAAATGCAGGGAGTGATTACAGAAGACCTCAGTGTATCCCCCAATGATGTGCGAAAATTTTTCGGAAACATTCCTAAAGATTCTCTGCCTTTCTTTTCTGCAGAAGTCACGGTAGGACAAATTGTAAAAAAACCGGAGGTCAATCAGAAGGAAAAGGATAAAGTAGTAGAAAAATTATTGTCTATTAAAAAAAGTATTCTTGAAGGAGAATCCGACTTTGCCACCATGGCCACAAAACACTCGGAAGATCCAGGATCTGCATTACAGGGGGGTGATTTAGGTTTTTTCAGAAGGGGTGAATTGGCGCCACAATATGAAGCAACGGTTTTCGATCTTAAACAGGGCGAAATCAGTGATCCTGTGGAAACCATGTTTGGCTTTCATATGATTCAACTATTGGAAAGAAGGGGAAATACTTTTAACTCCAGGCATATTTTGATCAAGCCGAAACCATCCGAAGAAGATATTCTGAAGGCTGAAAATTACCTGGACAGCTTAAGAAATGAAATTGTAGAAGGTAATATTTCATTTTCTAAGGCCGCAAAAGAATTTTCAGAAGACCGTGAAACCTCTGACAATGGGGGGTTCTTTACGGATCCCGGAACTGGCTCCAACAGGTTGACGCTTAGAACCCTGGAGGATCCTGTTTTATACTTTACCTTGGATAGCATGGAAGTGGGCACAATTACCCAACCCATCCGGTTTGATGATGCCGATCCCAGAACTGGAAGATCAGAACCTGGGGTCAGGATTCTTTATTATTTGGAAAGATTTCCTGCCCATAAGGCCAATATGACCGATGATTATGAAAAATTAAAAGCAGCCACCAAAAGAAAAAAACAAGAGGATATTCTATCCAATTGGTTTGTATTGGCAAAAGAGGAAGTTTTCATTGATATTGATCCGGACTACGATCGTTGTGAAGCCTTGAAAGATTAGGCTTCAGGCTATCTACTAATAACATACTGGCCTAGTAGTTACTGTACATGCTTTGTTTTATCCCTTTTTAAAAAAATAAGTTTAGGGTTAATGGGAAGTGTTTCGGCTGAGGTATATGTCCTAAATTGGATAGGTGGATCGACATCCCAACCTATCGACCTATAGATCTATAAACCAATAGACCAATAGACCTATCAACTATTACTTCTGATGGTTGGATGATGTGATGGTTATCCGATGGTTTGATGATATAATGATCTGCGGTGCCTGAGCGGAGTCGAGGGCATGTGCTGATTGAATAATTTAGTGGATAGTAGGATCGAGTCCCAACCTATCGACCCATCGACCAATAGACCAGTTTCAAACCGGATAAACGATTAAACCGTTAAACGGTTAAACCCTTTTGTACCCGAATTCCTTAAGCCAACTTGGCTCTTGAGTAAATTAACATTCTGTTTGTCAGGTACTTAAAAAATCAGTGGTACACTACATATTTTTTTACGGCCTTTTCCGTATCCTTACAGCCGGTTGCCTGGTAGATTTGTTGGACTTCCCTGATTGGCTTTGAGGGTTTTCTTATGTGGATATCTTTTTTATCGGTGGGCAGTTCTATGGTCTGGATGGTCTGTGTGGACATGATGCGCAGGATATTCTTCCAGTCATGCCGGATGCCCTTTTCCCGGAGCATGTGCCGGATGGTGTTTACCAGTTGATAGGCCAATATGGTCAGGTAGACCCGCCTCCCGGACGGGCAGGTGTGTGCTTCGACCCTTTCGTCCTTTTGATGGAAAACCGGCCTGATGCCCAGGTC
>JBBDSB010000644.1:0-2708 GCA_040905205.1 Cyclobacteriaceae bacterium | reverse complement strand
AAACTGCAACTTGGCCCAATGGCTTACCTGGACCTGATGTGGAACGTGGTGACCAACCCCTTGTGATATCCTCATTTGAACCGGGGTACGATGACGACAAACGGTACAGGAGCAATAATACCCTTACTGCCAATTTTAAAATACCCGGAGTCGAAGGCTTGACCTTGTCCAGTTTTTATGCCTATGATATTTACTTTAAGCAAAGAAAATTGTTCGAAAGACCATTTATGCTTTATCATTTGGATGAGGGCGGATATTTAGCTGCAGGAAATACCGGAAGTGAAGATGGATCAGCTTTTCTTACTGGAATTCCTAGTGGTCAGGCACCAGAACCGAGACTACGGGATTCCTTTGATAATACTAAAACCAATACTTTTAACATTAAGATGAACTATGATAAAACCTTTAATGAGGTTCACAATATCAGCACCTTTGTTTCCTATGAGAATTCTGAATATACGGGTCAGGGAATTGAGGCGTTCAGAAGATATTTTGTTTCAGATAAGCTGCCGTACCTGTTTGCCGGTGGTGATGCTGAAAAAGATAATGACGGATGGATTGATATAGATGCGCGCGTCAACTATTTTGGAAGGTTTAGCTATAATTATAAGGAAACCTATTTATTCCAGTTCAGTTTCCGAAGGGATGGTTCATTGAGGTTTTCGGAAGAAAGTGGGCGTTGGGGAAATTTTCCCGGGGTGCTTGCCGGTTGGAACGTCTCCAATGAAGAGTTTTGGAAAGATAATATCGGTTTCATGGATTTTTTAAAAGTCAAAGCTTCCTGGGGTAAGATGGGGAACGATCTGGTAAATCCATTCCAGTACCTCACGAGTTATGAATTTGACCAAGGTACGGTGTTTGGATCAGGGAGGAATTACGCTACCGGTCTTAACTTAAGTGGTTCACCTAATCCTTTTATTACCTGGGAAGTGGCCAATGTATATAATGCAGGTTTTGAATCAAATTTTTTAAACGGGAAAATGAGTTTAGATGCCGAATTTTTTTATGAAAGAAGAAACAACATTCTGGTTCAAAGGAGTGCTTCGGTCCCCAACTATACAGGTATCTCCTTACCCGATGAAAATTTTGGCATCGTGGATAACAAAGGCTTTGAAGTTATTCTGGGATACAACGACCGAACACCTAATTTCTCCTACGGAATCAATGGAAACCTTGCCTTTGCACGCAACAGTGTGGTTGAATTTGACGAACCGGAACGGAATGTGCCCTGGCAGGTCCAGACTGGTTATCCCCAAGGTTCTGCCTTGCTTTTTCGATCGATAGGTGTTTTCAGAGATGAAGAGCATGTGAATTCCTTGCCGCATGTTCCCGGAGCACGTCCTGGTGATATTATCATCGAAGACTATGATGACAATGGGATCATTAATAACGACGACAGAACCTTGTTTAACAGGACAACCAATCCTGAAATCACCTATGGCGTTTCTTTTAATTTTAAGTATAACAATTGGGAATTGAGAGGGCTGGTTCAAGGTGCTGGAAGATCCATGAGATTAATGTACACTTCATTGCAGGGCAGTTCGGGTAATTATTTTCAATATGATGCAGAAGGAAGATGGACTCCTGACAATATTGATGCAGATAAGCCCAGGGCATTTGAAAGAGAAGAGGAATACTGGAGGTTGAATTTTAGAACAGACTATTCCTACCACAACACTTCTTACGCCCGCTTAAAGAACTTACAACTTTCTTATACTATACCTACGAGCCTTGTAGAGGTAGTTAAAGTCACCAATGCCAGGGTGTTTGTGTCCGGTCAGAATTTATTCCTGATCCATTCAGGTACTGAACTTATGGATCCAGAACTTGGGAATTTAAATAACTATCCGATCATGAAAGTCCTTTCATTTGGCGCAACCGTTTCCTTCTAATTTGAATTAAAACAACCGTTATGAAAAAGCATATAAATATAAAAGTTTTATCAGTTCTTCTGCTTTTGTTTTCATCCTGTGAAGAAGAGATTTTGGATAAAACCCCTTTGGATAGGTATGCTGAGGAGCTTGTTTGGTCTGATATCAACCTTGCCAATAGCTATCTTAATACCGCTTATCGAAATATGTCCAGTGGATTTAACTCAAATTTAAATCTCGCAGGCGTGTCTGACCACACCTTTTTTATCCATATATATGGAACAGATATTTATGTAAAGGGGAATATTACCCCTTCCAATATGGGGCCATTCAACCATGCCAGGTTTAGGTTTCTAAATTGGCGGCTATTTGATAATATTCAAATCCTCAACACCTTCCTTGCAAATATTAATAAGGTAGTAGAAAACACGAAAGAAACTGAAAGAGAAGCTGTGGGACAAAGAGCTGAAATTTTGAAAGGAGAAGCCTTATTCCTCAGAGCCTTTGCCTATGCCCAGATGGCCCGTACTTTTGGCGGCCTTCCTATTTTGACAGCGCCTTTCGGCATTGGTGATGATTATTTATCTATTCCAAGAGGATCATTTGAGGAAACTGTCAATTTTATTGTGGAGGATTGTGATGCGGCGGCTGCCCTTCTTTTACCAAAAGATGAAATGGAAATGGGCAGAGCCACCAAAGGGGCAGCATTGGCGCTTAAGTCACGGATCTTGTTGTTTGCGGCAAGTGACCTTACTGCTGATGGTACGGCTGAAAATAAATATGTGGGTTACGAAAATCCCGATAGAACAGCACTTTGGACTGCAGCAAAAAATGCAG
>JBBDSB010000643.1:0-2714 GCA_040905205.1 Cyclobacteriaceae bacterium | reverse complement strand
GGATTTAGTTTGAGCACCAGGTCAATAAGTGTTCCCCCGGTATTCCCGTCCCCAATATCCACCCAGAGGTTTTTGATAGGGTCCACTTTAAAGGAAGGAGTCTTTTCATCCCGGTATGGGAAGAGGTAAAAGCAATATCCCGCTTTTACTTTGCTGGGTCTTATTCCCATTTGGTCCAGGAATGTTACGATCGATATGCTGTCGGCTTCTTTGGCATTCATGGTTTAAAGTTTAATTTTTCATAAAAAGTGCCTACTACACCTACTACCTTACTACATTTGGCCTTTTATCAATTGAATTTCAGTTAGTTATGTCGTTGATTTTTAAAAGACCATCTTACTACAAATTCCCTTTTTGTAGTAGGGTGTAGTAACTTCTATTATTTTATCTTACTACAGGTTAATTGGCTGATATTCTTTTATATATACCCTAATTGTAGTAAGTAGTAGGTTGATTTCGTTTAATATAATATCCCTTTTCAGGGAAGGTTTGATGCTCAGACCTTGGTGGAACCCAAGATTGACGCCCTCCGAGGTTCCATCTTAGGTTTTCTGTCATAGGGATGTCTGACCTTGAACTGGGATTTGCTCATCAGGGTTTTATGGGCATTGATCTCCGTTCTGGGAAATGTCGAAAGTTCGTCCTGGAATATTTCAAAATTCTGGGTTAGGGCAATGAAGCTGTCCTTGTCCACCCATAACAAACAAGACCTTACTTTTTTATACCACCTTTTTCTCTTAAATTTGACTTGTTCCTAATTGATATCTGGATTCCGAACTTTAAAATGTAAAAAGGCTATTGCCACTAAACTAGGAGTATGCGTACCATCACAATAGATATTATAAACGAAAAAGCCCTGAACCTTCTGCGGGATCTGGAGTTGTTGAAGCTTATCCGGTTAAGAAAGGAGAAGCCTGGAGAAATAACGGACACTATAGACTGGTCTAAATACAAAGGTGCCATGTCCAAACAGCCTTTGAACGAGATCGACCAACAACTAAACGAGCTGCGTAGCGAATGGGAATAAAATACCTTTGGGATACCAACACGGCTATTTACTACCTGCAGCAGCAATTTCCGCCTCAGGCTGAACAATTTATTGACAGCACAATAGAAGAATCCAAGCCTGCAATTTCAGCAATAACAGAGATTGAACTGCTTTGCTGGAAAACGCCTACTGACAAAGACTTGGAAGTGCTCTATAGTTTCATTGATGATGCCTTGGTCTTTGAACTGGAAAAAGACATCAAGCTCAAAACTGCCGAAATACGAAAAGCCCATAAGATCAAACTCCCGGATGCTATTATTTCCGCTACTGCCCTTGCTTATGATCTTACCCTATTAACTAGAAATGTCAGCGATTTTAACAACATCGACGGCCTGAACCTGATCAATCCGCATGAGCAGTAAAAGAGCCCCGGTCTCCCGAGGTTTTGACTTTTCAATAGGTTTTATATGGAATTTATAAATCAGCCAAAATAATTTCCAAAGATTCTTATTTTTCTTCTTCATCTGCAAAACATCGTCTTGGATGACTACTAGGTTTTTAGAGAATTTTTAAGGGATATTAATTAAATAACAAATCGTCCATTTGCCTATCTGGGTGGTGTGCACTTCGATGCTTGTCCGTCGCCAGGCCTTTCTCTTCTCCCATCATGGCTATAAGTCTAGGTTCTTCTTCGAGCGACCGGAAAAGCCAGTCTCAGGCTGTTTTTGATGAATACCTTTGCAAATGTCTCTTGAATAGAAGGATACAGCAGATAACTCACCCAGATGCGGACGAGAATTATTAAACTTTTTCCAAAATTACTGGCTTACGACAACATATCGGTCTTTAATTTTTTGAAAATTGTCTAATCCAAAAAAATCTATAAGAAATTATAATTTTCCAAATCAATTACTTTGTTAAATCGGCAATTAGTCACTTTTTTTTGTTCAAAAAGTCTTTTTACTTCTTCCACAACAAATATAAAGGAAGTTCCCTCAGGATAGAAAAAATGACTTTTGTCCCAAGTAAAAACATCGAAATATAAACCGATATACGCTTCATAAGGATCTTCCCATGAAACAATAGGGGGCATCATTTTTTTAAAGCTTTTTTCATTTTCAATGGATCCGACTTTTGAAATAATGGAGAGAAGCTTGTATCCGCTAATCGAAATATCTTTCTTGTCCTTTAGAGTTATAGGGCGTAAGATATATCCATTAAATCCTGAGCCTATCAAAATATACTGTATTTTTTCCGATACCAAGTAAATACCCGGATAACCTGTAGCAATAACATCGTAAAACTTCATTCCTTGCAGCCAACAAAATTGAACTACATCTTCAGTATTTTTAGATGAAAACAAGTATTCTTCATCTAAATCTTTGCGTACTATTTGGGCTCTAAAACTATCCCGCTTATCGGAATCGGAAAACAGGAACACTTTTTCAATATCTAACATAACTCAGAAAATTTTGAATCTCTCTTGAATTTTGTGACCAAAATTAAACGCATCCTTGGCAGACCTTGGATTTGTTCCAAAGAATTGTTTCCAGTCTACATTAAATCCCTGACAATTTATCTGAGAATGCAATATTTAGCCCCATAAACGGCCCCACAGTAAAAATAATAAAGCCTAACCATCTATAAATAAGATAGTTAGGCTTTTATTCCGTGGGAGTTGAGGGATTCGAACCCCCGACTTTCTGCTTGTAAGGCAGAAGCTCTG
>JBBDSB010000642.1:0-2727 GCA_040905205.1 Cyclobacteriaceae bacterium | reverse complement strand
GGCTGGGGGTAGAATTTGGCCTGTTGACCAAGCGGACAGGTGGTATTTTTAGGCCCAACACCATACGGCTGGGTGTAAATTGGGAGGTAGGAAATATATAAGCATTAGCCCACAGCTGTCTTTCAACGATTTCTTTAAACAAGTCAGCCCTGGATTTCGGGTGGGGATTGGGTTTTAAGGGTTACTGAAAATTCAGCCTTTGATACAATAACTGTGTCATAATTTGCGATAAACATGGCTAGGTATAATTTTCATAATAAATGAGAACCATATTTTATTATAAAGTGATGTTTTCTTTTCATCCGAATCTTATTTTAATAAATTTAGGTGTTTATTAAAAAATAAGATGGAAAATAAAATAGGGATATTTTCATTTTTTGCCGGCGCTGGATTTTTAGACCTTGGTTTTGAGCAAACTAGTGGATTTGAAACTGTATTCGTTAATGAATTTCATCAACCTTTTATGGATATTTATACCGGTGCGCGAAAAAGTATGCGAACACCAGCACCTATGCACGGACACCATGTAAAAAATATTGAAGAATTCCTCCAACAGAACCAATTGAATGAACTTAAAAGTGAATTGGCTAAAACTAAATTGAAGTTTTCCGTTACTGGATTTATTGGTGGGCCACCTTGTCCGGATTTTTCAGTTGGAGGAAAAAATAAAGGTCAAGAGGGAGAAAACGGTCGCCTTTCGGGGACTTATATCAACCTTGTCTGTGAATCAAAACCTGATTTTTTTCTTTTTGAAAATGTTAAAGGTTTATGGAGAACCAAAAAGCACCGACAGTTTTACGAGTCATTAAAGGAAAAACTGACTCGAAATGGTTATTCGCTAACTGAACGATTGATAAATGCCATTGAGTACGGTGCTCCTCAGGATCGGGACAGGATCATATTGATTGGTTTCCATCAAGATTTTCTCCAAAACAATAAATATGGAGGCAATGGCACCTCGTTTCTTTGGGATTTTGATTGGGACTATGCACGCAAGTATGATAAGGATATAATATTTTCTTTACCCTGGGGGAAAACCCACCCATTTAACGAAGATGGAATTATTCCTCAACCAAATGATGTCCCGTTGGAATTGACAGTGGAATATTGGTTTAAGAAAAACGGAGTTTCTCAACACCCTAATTCGAACATGTACTTTAAGCCAAAGGCTGGATTGGTAAAATTTCAGCGTATACTAGAGGGCGATGACAAAAAAAAATCCTATAAACGGCTCCATAGGTGGAGGTATAGCCCTACAGCGGCTTACGGAAACAATGAGGTTCATTTACATCCTTATAAAGCGAGGAGGATTTCAGTGGCAGAGGCTTTGTCCCTACAATCTTTACCTAAGGAATTTGTGATACCCCAAAATATCACACTCACCAATGCCTTTAAGTCTATCGGTAATGGTGTCCCCTATTTGGCTGGGAAAGGGTTAGCGATTACTATTCTTAATTTTATAAGTAGTTTTATACCAAATTTCAAACCAATATTGGATGGAGAAGTTAACGGCTCAAAACCTTGTGACATTTATAAACCAGCTGCCGAAACAAAACAGTTATCAGTACTTGAACCCGAAGAACAAAGGGCTTATCCAAATTGATCATGTTGAACTTCCAGAGGGACCAATAAAAATAAGGCGATGGGACCCATCAAAAGGTCAATCATTTGAAGGTAGGCCATCTACTTCTATATCCATTCAAATGATTTGGAGACTTGCAAATTCTCTTAAACCAGGTCAACCTATCAATATGGACCGAATTTTCGGCGCCAGCTATAATACCCGCTCTGTTTTAGAAACACTTCTCGCGCACACTCCCCAATTTTATTTCTGTTACCCCGGAAGAATTGAAAGTATTAATTCAAAAACAAAGGTGAAAGAGGGGCATAAACACCTTATTTGGGATCCGAAAAACCCTCATCCCTCTGGATCACCGATCAAAGTTGATACCGATATTGTAATTTCGGAAATACCTGCTTTAGAAGTTTATTATGAAGCCTTGGTTTTACCTGATAATTCCAAAAGCCATGAATTGAACATAGATATTCAACGAAGGCATGCACAAATTCAGATTGCCCTTTATTTTATTGGAAAACAGCTTGGGTACAGAACTTGGGTAGCACAAAACGATAAAGGTATATTATACCAAAATAAAAGACTGGCAGAATATGAAGGAATTATACCAAGACTAGAGGATGAAGTTTTGATTAAATCCCATAGTGACGCCATTAAAGCTGCTTTACTAATTGACTGCATCTGGTTCCAAAATACTAGATTAATGCCTGCAGTAATGGAAGTTGAACACTCAACAGGGGTTACAAGTGGGTTAACCAGGATGAAAAATTTTAAAGACAGGTTTCCTCCGTTTCTTACAAGGTATGTTGTGGTTGCTGCTGATGATGATCGAAAGAAAGTAGTTCAAGAAGTCAAAAAACCCCAATTTAAAGATTTGGATGTTAGATTTTTCCCCTATTCAGCAGTAGAGGAACTTTATGCCTTGTGCCAAAACAGAAAACTTAAAGGTGTCACAGAAGAATTTTTAGACTGTTATATGGAAAAGGTTTTAGCTGATTGATCGGGCCAATTACGGCTCAAATAGACCTCATCCATGACCCTTTTCACACAAGACCCCAACTCTTTTTTGATTTCAAAATCCCAAAACCTGAGCACAGTCCAACCTTTAGACCGATAGAAATGGTTGATTTCCCGGTCCCTTTGCCTGTTGC
>JBBDSB010000641.1:0-2727 GCA_040905205.1 Cyclobacteriaceae bacterium | reverse complement strand
AAGGGTACATTACTGCCCAGCACAGGTTATGGCAAATGGAATTTCAGGTAATGGCAACAGCTGGAAGGATTTCCGAAATTGCAGGAAAGGCCGCATTGAATTTGGATCGCAAGATGAGAAGAATGGGGATGGTTCATGGAGCGGAGGCCAATATCCAATATATGAAAGAAAATGAACCGGAGACCCTAAGGTTCATGCAAGCTTATGCAGATGGTGTGAATGCCTTCATTGACCAGATGTCCCCGGCCAACCTTCCTGTTGAATACAAATTGCTGGACTACCAACCCGAACATTGGTCCCCCTATAAGACAGCTTTGTTCCTGATGAACATGTCCGAATCTTTGTCGGGTGATATAGACCTGGAGTTAACCAATTTCCGAAATTTATTCGGGAAAGAATGGATGGATGGATTGTTTCCCGAATTTGTGGAAGGCACCATTCCGGTGATTTCAAAAGATTCCTGGGATTTTGATCCTTTATCTCCCATCCAACCCACAGGAGTGGTTTACCCTGATTCCATGTTGATTTCCAAAGTCCTTCCTGCTAAAGAGAATGGTTTGGGTTCTAATAACTGGGCCGTTTCAGGCAGCAAAACGAAAAACGGCCATCCCATTTTGGCCAATGATCCTCATTTGAGACTCAATTTGCCTTCCTTGTGGTTTGTCATGCAGTTGAGTACTGACCAAAAAACCGTAAAAGGGGCTACATTACCCGGTGCTTTAGGGGTGATCATTGGGTTTAATGAACATGTGGCATGGGGTACCACCAACGCAGATAGGGATGTAAAAGATTGGTATGCCATTCAGTTTAAGAACGAAAGCAGGTCGGAGTACCTATACAATAAGCAGTGGATTCAGAGCACCAAAAAGCTGGAAACCATCAAAATCAAAAATGAAGCTGATTTTATTGATACGGTGATTTATACCCATTATGGGCCAGTGTTGTACGATAAAAATTTCAAGAATGGGAAAAACCCTTTGAATTTTGCCTTAAAATGGACAGCCCATGAAGGGTCCGCTGAGCAAAAAGCTTTTTTGGAATTGAATCAGGCCACTAATCATAAGGAATTCCTGGATGCTATTGAAAGTTATACTTCACCGGCTCAAAATTTTGTTTTTGCATCCAAACAGGGAGATATTGCGATGAAAGTTCAGGGAAAATACCCATTGAAATGGGAGGGACAGGGAAAATTTCTAATGGACGGCAGCCAACCGGAATTCGAGTGGCAAGGATTCCTTCCATCAGACCACAATCCCCACGAATTGAATCCTGAACGGGGATTTGTGGTTTCAGCCAACCAGCGCCCCACGAATGAAAATTATCCGTACTATGTATTCGGAGATTATTTTGAACACTACCGCAACAGAAGGATCATCAATGAGCTTTCGAATAAAGAAGGCATCACCGTAGAGGACATGATGGCCCTGCAAAATGACAATTATCATTTGCTGGCCGACGAGATGATACCCACTATGGTCCAATATTTGGACGAAGGGAACCTGGATCCCAAGGGAATGCAGTTTTTGCAGGAGTTGAAGGATTGGGACAGGGTGGCAGATCCCGAAAAAATCGGCCCCACCATATTTGACTCCTGGTGGGATAAAATGGAAAAGCGGCTCATTCAATATTGGGAAACGGATGGGGTGCCTGTCGCCTTCCCGGCACGGGACCAGCTATCTCAAACAATACAAAATGATCCCGAAGCTGAATGGTTTGATAACCATGCCACGGCTGAGATTGAAACCGTACGTAACCTTATGAATGAAAGTTTTCGTCTGATGGTCAATGAATTGACCCAAATTCAACAAGAGCAAAAAGAAATCAATTGGGCATCATATAAAAACACCCATATCGATCATTTTATACCACAATTTAAGGCTTTTGGAAAGGATAGTGTCCAGGTTGGTGGAGGAAAGAATATGGTAAATGCCACAGGAGCAACTCATGGACCCGGTTGGAAAATGATCGTTGAAATGGGGGAGAAGGCCAAATCTTATGGTATTTATCCCGGAGGACAATCCGGAAATCCGGGCAGTAAATATTATGACAATTTTCTGGATAAATGGGCCAATGGAGAATACATCGACATTAATTTACGCCCCAAAGATGATCAGGAAGAAATTTTGTTAAAACGATTTTTTTATCCAAACGAATAAAAATCATGAGATTTTTCATACAAGTGGTATTGTCCGCATTGATTAGCTTAATTTTAGGACCTTATTTGGTTTATTGGGTTTTGATGTTGATTATAGCGGGAATGGCGGCCTTAATAAAGGGACCTGCATTTTTATCTTTTGTGGCAGGGGCTATTGGAGTAGGATCGGTATGGGTATTGGTGCCCTTATTTATCTGGTCTGGTTCAGATTCTGATCTTCCTGAAAAAATAGCCGCCATTATGGGAATGGGAAACAGCGCCCTGCTTGTGGGCATATCAGGCTTGATCGGTTTTTTTATTGGAGGTTCCAGCGCCCTTGCAGGAAATCTTTTCGGAAAATTGTTTGAAAACAACCCGCCTTATTAATTCCTCAACATTCAATGGTTGATTCCCCTTTCGGACATGGCTTTTTTCTTCAGGACATTTTCATTAAATTAGGGGGGTAAAGTGTTTCTACGATAGGTAATAGTACCAATTATTTCCTTACCGTCCTTTTTATTAATTAACTACCAAGCTGTTATGTCAAAAACGATCATAGTATCCAATCGATTACCCGTAAGTCTTGTTCATCA
>JBBDSB010000640.1:9602-16691 GCA_040905205.1 Cyclobacteriaceae bacterium | reverse complement strand
GAAGGATTTTTTTGTCTTGACTTTTTTGGTACTTTTTGGGTCAAGCCAAAAAGTACAGTGGATTAAAGGTTAAATGATTGAATTTAAGTCTAATTTGTTAAAAATGGTAAACCCATAAAAGATTCAAGAACTGGTACAAAGCGTCAAATTCCCTTTGCAACCAGCAATTCGGATTTTTTCACACCTAAAATGGAAAGGTGGATCAATTTAGATTATTCTAGTAAACCATGGAGATAAGGTCTATTAAAAATTGGAGAATGGCTGCCCTTTTTTTATTTCAAGTTAAAAAACGCAAAATATTTTTGTTTTAAAAATTATTTATTTAGTTTTAATGCACCTGGTACCTTATAATTAACTTATTATTTCAATAACCAATATGCCTGTCAAAACCCGCTTTAAAATCACCCTGGTATTTATGTTAATAGCTTTGGGGTTTTCCTGTGCTTCAGGCGATAAGGATAATAAAGCGGGCGAAGGCTTTGAACCCCGGTTTGTGATCACGGACAGTTTGGTGATTGATTACCTTGGAGGCCTCAATATCATGGACATAAAACCTGACAGGTCGGAGTATTTGATGTTTGATTTTCAAAGAAAGGAAATGGTCAGGGTGGACAGCAAGGGGCAAATATTACTTGCCAAGAACCTTACCGGGGACAATAAAGATGGATATGGCGAGTATTTTGTTTCTGCCCATTACCATGGGGAAGATGAGGTGCTTATACTTACACAAAACAAAATTTACAGGTATGATTTGACCTTGAACTTGATTAACTCCAAGGATAGTCCATTTAGGTTTTTCACCAATACCGTCGGGGGAGGTCATGTGAACAGGCTTTCCGACGGTATCCTGTTCACCAATATTTATCCGGATAATCCATCCCGGGAAATGTTCGAGCAGGAAGACTTTTTGTCCCAATTCCCCTTTCTTACGGTATATGACTTGGAACAGGAAAAGATCCTTGCCCGTCAATACATTCCTGCTTCCTCCCAGATGATAAAAAACCCGGGACAATACCGGGAAACCGCTCCTTTTTCCATAAGAGATGGTGATACCATTTACCTCTTATTTTCCTATTCACCGGAGATTTACCAGTATTCGTTTCCTGAGCTGGAGTTACAAAATAGGATCGATTTAAATCCCGGTGAAGCTTATGTTCAAATCATGCCGGCTTCTCCCAAAGCCGAAGGTTTTGACCGTTTTTTCAAGGAGCTTGCGGCTTCCAATTTCGTCAACCTGTACCGTTCCAATGGTTACCTGATGACGGCTTATCTGGGAGCCGCGCCCCAGGAGAAAGTGGACGCCTTGCCCAAAAACGTGGTCGGGGGACCGGAATTTTCCGCCCTTCAAAAGCAATATAAAAGCCCCTACTACCAGGTGGTGAAAGACGGTAAGAAGTTATGGGAAGGGCATTTGGATATTGATTTCAGGTACAAGGGGGGAAGGCTATTTGCTTACCGTAACCTGCACCTGCCCCAAGTGGAAGAAGAATTGGATTATGTGACTTTTTATTTCTATGAAATTCAATCATAATATATGAACAAGGCCATTACTTTATATCAAACCCTTAACCAATGACGCCATTCCGCCTGGTCATCGCTTTTTTTGTTGTTTCCATCATCGGTTTTGCGCTCATTCCAAAACTTTCCGTTGACCTTAACCCCAGGGAGCGTGAACCTGTGCTGAACATATCATTCGGTGTGCAGAGTGCCTCTCCGGAATTGGTGGAAAAACTGGGGACTTCTCCCTTGGAAGGGGTGTTATCCCAACTTTCCGAATTAAAGAAAACCACTTCGGTTTCCAATTATGACAGGGGTACCATTCAGTTGCGCTTTGATAAGCGGACGGATATGGAATATAAAAAATTTGAGGTAGCCTCACTGATCAGGCAGGTTTACCCTTCCCTGGACAGCAAGGTGAGCTATCCCATTGTTACCCAATCTGCGCAACGAAGTGTAAATGAGAAATCACCCATATTGACATACAGCATCAATGGGCCCTTTGCTTCCTTTGAAATCAAAAAAATAACGGAGGACTTGTTGCGTTCTCCCTTAAACAAAATTGAAGATATAGACGAAATGGAAGTCAGGGGGGCCAATGACCTGCGGTTATTTGTTACCTATGACATTAAAAAGCTGCAGGCCCTAAAGCTTTCCCGATCTGTGTTGGAATCCAAGCTGCGGAATGCCTTTGGGAAAAATTACCCGGGCCTGGCCATGAATGTATCTGGAGAGTCCCTGTTTCTTGAAGTGGACCGTTCTCTTTCTTCCATGGAAAACCTGGAAAACCTGTTGGTAAGCCGGCTGGAGGGCAAGGAAATTTTCCTGAAGGATGTGGCTACCCTGACGCTGGAGGAAGCCGAGGCAGAGCGGTATTACCGGATCAACGGAAACAATTCGGTGACCCTGACCATTTTTAACCGGGATGGGGTGAACAAGGTGCTGCTCGCCAATCAGATAAAAGTAACCGTGGAAGCCGCCAAAACCCTGCTTCCTGCGGGCTTTGATGTAAGGTTGGAGTTTGATGACACCTTGTTTTTGGACAAGGAGCTGAAGAAAATTTACAAGCGGTCAGGCCTTTCCATCTTTATTCTGATTGTATTTATATTTCTGATCAACAGAAACCTCCGTTACCTGGCCACCCTCTTTTTGGGAATTGTGGTCAATATCAGCATCACCGCCATCATCCTTTACCTGCTACGAGTGGACATTCACTTGTATTCCCTGGCAGGGTTGACCATTTCTTTTGGTCTTATTGTGGATAATGCCATCATTATGATCGACCATTTGCATAAGCATAAAAACAGGAAGGTGTTTTTGGCCTTGATGGCGGCATCCCTGACTACTATCGTTGCGCTGTTGATGGTATTCCTTTTACCGGAAGAAGACAGAAAAAACCTGGGCGAATTTTCCGTGGTAGTGGCCGTGATGCTGGGGGTATCCCTTCTGGTGGCATTACTTTTCACCCCTGCCATGTACAGCCTGATGTTTGGAGAAAAACGGGCCATGGGCCGGAAACTTAATGTTTCCCAACTCAGAAAGCGGGTACGGGCATTTGGAATTTTTCATAGAACGATTTCCTTTACTGCAAATTACAGAAAGGCTTTTGTGTTGATTTTGATATTGTTATTTGGCCTGCCGGTATTTTATATGCCTTCCCGGTGGGAAGGACAGGAATGGTACAACAGCACGGTAGGCAGCAGCTATTATCAAGAGGAGATCAGACCTTATGTGGACAAAGCCCTAGGAGGTTCCATGCGAATGTTTGTAAGGGGGGTATTTGAAAAATCAGCCTACAGGGAAGCGGAGCGTACCAGGTTATATGTCAATGCCAACTTGTCTTTTGGGAATACCCTGGAACAAATGGATTTTATCATTCGGGAGTTTGAAACTTATCTTAAAGGAGTGGAAGGGGTGGATAAATTTGTCACTTCAGTGAATTCGGGACAAAACGCCCGTATTGAAATCACTTTCAAAGAGGCCTATGAAAATTCTGCCCTTCCCTATCAGTTAAAGGGAAAATTGGCAATGAAATCCACAGACTGGAGTGGCGTAAGATGGAATATTTACGGAGTGGGACAAGGTTTTTATACAGGGCCGGGGGGGGAAGGCATTCCTTCTTTTAGGGCGGAACTGAGGGGTTATAATTTTACCGAATTGGAAAAACAAGCGGAGATCCTTGCTGAAAAACTTCTCCAACACCGCCGGGTGCAGGAAGTGAACACCAACGAGCGGTTAAGTTATCAAGAACAAAAAACCGAGGAATATGTCCTCCGTTTTGATCAAAACCGCCTTTCCCTGAGCGGGGCCAACCAGTACCAGGTGGTCAATGCCCTAAATGACCTATCCAAACACCAGCAGCCTTCCCTGTTTTTGGAAGTGGACGATGCCCAGTTTGGCGTGGTGATCAGGGAGAAAAATGCCAATCGGTTTTCCAGGTTTGATCTGGAAAATACAAGTTTGATCTCAGGAGAAAATCAAATATTTAAAGTAGCAGGGTTTGGATCTCTTCAAAAGGAGAGCACCACAAATGCACTGCATAAAGAAGACCGCCAATATATCCGTCTGGTTTCCTTTAATTATATGGGGTCAGCCAAATTTGGGAATGAATTTCTCGATGAGGTGCTTGAAGAAATGAAACCCACCATGCCCATTGGTTATACGGCTACGAAGCAGACCTATAGTTGGAATTTTGATCGTGCCAAAAGGCAGTATAGTTTGCTGCTGGTACTGATTGTGGGCATATTCTTTATTTGTTCCATATTGTTTGAAAATTTCAAACAGCCAGTTTATATCATTTTCATCATTCCTATTTCTTTTATTGGATTGTTTTTGATCTTTTCCCTCTTTGATTTTTATTTTGATCAGGGGGGCTATGCGGCTTTTGTGATGTTGGGTGGATTGGCTGTTAATGCCGCCATATTTATTGTGAATGACTTGAACAACCGATCCGGGGGAACTTATAACAGAAATGTCTTAAAGGCCGTTGCCGGTAAGGCCACACCCATACTCCTGACCATATTGTCTACCTGCTTTGGTCTCATTCCCTTTGTGATGGAAGGACAGAATGAAATTTTTTGGTTTTCATTGGCCATAGGCACCATTGGAGGTTTGGTCTTCAGCATGGTGGGTGTGTTTTTGGCCCTTCCTGTATTCCTGTGGAAAAACAAGCCTTCCCAAACCACTTTGCGTTAAGCTGTTTAAAACCAAACTTTATGAAAAAATGCTGCTATGCCCTTTTGATTGTTTCTCTATTCAGTTTCTGCAATAGATCTGAAAAAGTACAGGAATCCGGCCCTCTTGCAAAACTGACATTGGAGTTGGTGGACAGCATCATGGTAGAGGAGCTGAGTCCCTTGGTAATTGACGATTACCTTGAGGAGACGGGTCAATTTTTGATGAGAGGAACCAGGAGCAGAAAACCTTATCTGGTGGATAACAAGGGGCTGGTTTTGGAGGAATATGATATTCTGAATGAAGGCCCCAATGGAGTAGGGGCCAATGGCGCATTTGGATATGGTTTTTTGGGTAAGGATCGTTGGGTGGCTCAGGGCCTTTTCAATGGTTACCATATCTATACCCTGGAGGGCAGGAAGGAAAAATTGCTGGGGCCTATTCAGGTGGATATCTATGCCATGTCCATTTATTCCTATCGTACTTTTTTCAGAAGTTTTATGAAATCCGGAAAAGGCGTTATAATTGGACATGAGCAAAACCTCTTTAATCCGGAAGATATCGAAAAGGAGAAAAGACAAACACCGACGTATTATGATAAAGTCAAAACGGTCTTTTCCTATTCGGTGGAAGGTGAAAAATTGGAGCTTTTAGAAACTTATCCAGAAGACTGGACTCCCCGCAAAATAAGGGAATTTGTCGGGCAGAGCCAGCCCATTGTAGCTTACCACCGGGGTAAAAATGAAATGGCCATTTTACCAGCTATTGGTCACCAACTCTTTATTTATGATTTTAAGGGAGCCAATCCCGAATTGAAAGAGATAGTGGAATTGTCTCACCGTTTTCGTCCGGAAGGGCTCACGGGTTCGAAAGTCGAAGGGTATTCTGATTATCCCAATTTTACGGATTTAAGGTATATTGGAGAAAAGTTGTTGGTCGAGTTTAAGACCAGGATTCCTGTCGATATTATCGCCCGGCTCAGGGCAAAATCCGAGCAATACCATAATTTGCCTGAATTTAAAGAAGCCATGATGGCTTATATTAAGCCCTATTATATGGTAGTGGAAGCAGGGAAGCAAATCGGGGTGTTGGATGGGTTGCCTGTTCCCGGGGCTTTGGATTTTGCCGATGAAGAGGGCTTCCTTTATGTTAATGATAATGTGGATCCTGAAATAGAAAGAGAGTACAATGTATTTTACCGTTTGAAATTCAGGTGATTGACAGGGATTCTGGTTGTTTTGTTTATTTTTACTGAAGTTAATTTTTATATTTATATATATTTTACTTATAAAAAAAATTAAATTCTGTTTTTTTATGATTATTAAAATTTTAAATTCGCCATTTATTTTTAATCAATCCAAAGTGTATTCTGAATCTAATATTTTTAAATACATAATAATTATGCTAATATGTTATGGAATTATTAAATTTTAAATATTTTTATTGAAATATTTGCAATGAAGGCATTCCTCTCCTACATTTGTAATCTACTTACGTAAGTCACTCAATTACCCACCCAAAATAATTAGCCTCAAAAGAAAATTTTTCAGGATCATCCTGAAAAGAGGTTTTATCAGTTTATTAAACCTTTAAATTTTAACATCATGAGATTAATTATTGCATTATTACTCGTTTTTTCTTTATCAACCTATGTTTTTGCAACTGCGCCGATAGAAAACCCCATTGTCACTTTGGAAAAAGTTGGGGAAAATAAGTTCCAAATGAAATACTTGGTTATACCTGAGGGAAAGGTGACGGTAGCGATCAAAGATGACAACCAACAATTGGTTTACAAGGATGTGATCCGATCAGAAAAACATTTCTTGAAAAATTATGACCTGAACAAATTGGATATGGGGAGCTACCATCTGGAGGTTTTTGACACTGAATCCGGAAGATTAAATGATTTCGATATCCATCTAAGGCCTGCTAACAGGGAAATGACCTACTTTGCGAAGGCAAAAGTGCTTGACCCACTGACATTAGGCCTTATTATCAGGAATCTTAATGGTGAAACAAAAACGGTGGAGATTTATGATGGGGAAAAATTGATTTTTGAGGAACAAATTACTGGGGAAGTATTCGGTAAAAAATTCAAATTTGAAAATGTAAAGTCTTTGACAAACATCTCCATCAAAGTATCAGATGAAGCAGGTGCTTCAAAGTACATTTCAGCACTTTAAATATCAACCTTTTAGCCACTTACCACTTGTTAAGCCCCCATTGGGGTTTTTTTTTGTTTCCATTATCAGTGAAATAGCCTGGAATTTAGGGTATAGCAGTATTCAGCATTTTTCTGCACAATTTAAAAAAACCACCGACATTACGCCTAGTCAATATAGGAAACTCAACGAAAAACCGCGCAAATCTCTGGATAAAGTAATGGGATAAAATAGTAATGGGGTAAAAGAGGGTTTA
>JBBDSB010000640.1:0-9502 GCA_040905205.1 Cyclobacteriaceae bacterium | reverse complement strand
TTAAAACAAGCGGATACCCAAAGAAACCATAATTTGATTTTGTCTTTGGTCGGTCTGTAGCCCTGCTATGGAATCGGCATGTTTACCCAAAGCCCCCTCGTATTTAAAGTCAAGAATCATATTGGCGATGTCCAACCCGATTCCCGCCTGGTATCCCAGGGTAGAGCTGTTGTAATCTGGGTCAACTATACTCTGCCCACTACTGGTAAATTCTGAATCCAAAATAAAAGTCATTACGGGGCCGGCCTGAACCCTTAACACCCTTGCAAATTTAAAACCGGCCATCATAGGTATATCAAGCCGATCAAAGCTCGCCGTATAAGTGATATTGGTATTATTTTGTTGGCTGTAAAATTCCCCCCCTGTATTGGTATACAACACTTCAGGTTGAATAAAGATCCGGTTGCCACCCAATCTGGCAAAAAGGCCCAGGTGGTAACCTAATTTTTCATTTCCGCTGCTAAACTCCGTTCCATTTACCTTGATGTTACCTTGGGAAACGCCCAATTTAGGCCCAATGGAAAATTCCTGAGCGGATAACCGCCCTACATTTAGAAGAAGAAGAAAATTCAGGGATAGAATTAAAGTCCATTTCATTGATGTGCAAAGATTTGATTTGAACATGTGTCTGGAACAAAATTAACGGGTTTTGGTTAGGATTCATAGATTTTTATAAATACTATCCGTAAAAAGAAATTTATCTGACATCAAGTCTCTTTTTTCTTCAAGGTTACTGACAATCTTTTTAAGGAACTTGGAATTTAAAAATGTATCATTTAATTTGTACAGATCCTTTTACCAAGTGTTGGCGTAAACTTTAAAATATAAAAAAAATAATTAAGTTTGTGAAACAACTTGGTTTTGTGAAGGATTTTCAAATAGAAGAGCAGTTAACCAATGTATTGAAATTTTTGCTTTTCTTCACCCAGTCATATAAAAGATATACTGTTTTAAACTTAATAAAATACATAAATAAATTTCCATGATAGAAGTAATAAAGTACCCAAGTGTATTGGAAAGTAGCAATCTCGAACTCCGGAACGTAGCGAAGGATCTGGTTTCCGGTCTTAAAATTTATCATGATAATGTAGGTTACTTGGTTGGAGATTTGGCTTTATCGGAAGGTACTTCACCACATAGAAATATCAATAGTTCTCCCGAAGAAGTGGATTACAGGATTTTTTTGAAATCGGCCCTATTACTTGCTTCCCAGAAGTTGGGAAGCCCAATTACCGTTACCACCGGATTTCCATTTTCTACTTTTCAGGTTTTCAAGGAAAATGCTTATCGGTTATTGGAAAACGAACATATCATTGAATACGATACCCAGACTTTTGGAGGGGGTGGCCGGAAAAAAATGGCAGTAGAGGTGGATAGGGTGGCCATTATTCCGGAAGTCGTGGGATGTAGCATGGCCGTAAGGAAGATTTTCCCGGATGCCCCTAAAAATTTCTTTATGATCAGTCTGGGGTATGGTACCTTGGAAGCCATCCTGAGTACGGAAGGTGGGCTGGTTCAAAGGTCCAGTGTTTCCACCTTTGGTTTAAGGTATGCCATTAATCTGATCACCCGGGAATTGCAAAAGGACAATTATTTGGACCTCAAAACCGAGCATCAGATTGACCAGTATTTCAGTGAAGGAACAATTATCCTGAACAGAAAACGTTTAGACCTAAAAGAGCTGAGAAAGCAGGTAATCGCCCAGTATTATAATGATGTGGTATCCCCCTCCTTAAGAAAGGCATTTTCCGACAGCGATTTCAGTAAATCTGCAGACCTTTACCTTGCCGGTGGAGGTGCCAATTATTTTGATTTGGTAAATTTATTTAAGGACGAATTTGATGGATTATTAAATATCCATGTTCCAGAATCCCCTGAACAAATGGCTGCAATAGGTTATTGCTATAATAGCCTGGCCATAAACGGAGGTGCGAAAGACAAAGCTGTTGGAATGGATTTGGGAAACAGCTCTACCATTTTGACTACTTTTAAACAAGAAAAAGAAGATTGATATTATGAAATTTGGTTCTAATAAACAGGAGAATGAAAGTGCCAATGCCAGTAAGGTGACCGTCTTATCCCTTGGTTTCGAACTGACCGGAGATATTATCTCCAAGAGTGATATCCGGGCAGATGGTATATTGGTAGGCAGTATTCGAACAGATAAAAGAGTGGTGGTAGGAGAAAAAGCCTCCATCACCGGTGATATTATTGCGGAAGAAATTAGTATCAGTGGAGAGGTAAATGGTGATTTATTTATCAAAGGAGACACCACCATTTATCCTGAAGCCAAGGTATCCGGAAATATTGTGACCAACAGTATTTTTATTCACAAAGGGGCCATGATGAACAGCAGCGTTAAAACCGTAAAGCCGGAAGCGGTTTTAGAGGCCTCTAAAACCAGTAAAATCAATTCGGTAAGCAGGGACGAGCTGTATTCTTTGCTTGAGGAGAAGGTAGCCCGGAAAAAGGAAGCACCTGTTAAACCGATTTCCAACCAAGAAGCCAGATCAGGGTCTTATTCGGACAATTCGGACGACGATAATGACACCCAAATGGATTATCCCAGATCCTGGTGATATTGCGGTCATAAGGAAAAATATAAAAGGAGTCGGGAATGATCGCCTGACCCTTTTTTTCGTCTACTTTTTAATACTATGGTCTCTGTAAACAATAATTTTCGAAAAGTTTAAAGCCTGCTCAACCCCCCTCTCCGGGCTCTCCAAAGAGGCCTACCATATTGAGCAAAACCAATGTGATGACAATGGGGCAAATCCATTTTATAAAAAATATCCAAGCGGTTCTTGGAAGACCCTGAAAACTTTTGGAACCACTGCTCAATTCATTGGCATAATCCTTTACATTTTTTATCCAGCCAGTATAAACACTCAGCATCAGGCAAATGATCACGATGGCTAGCGTGCCAAAGAAAAAGTCCATCAAATCGAAAAAACCACCAATTTGTTTTCCAAAGAAACTAAAACTCAAAGTATTAAAGAAATTACCTTTTACAGCTGCCAGGGAGGAGGGAATACTCAGGAGCATGGCAGCAATACCAATGGTCCAGGTTGCTTTTCTCCTTGACCATTTTTTCTCGTCAATAAAATAAGCAACTGGAACTTCAAGCATAGAGATACTGGAAGTAAGTGCAGCAACCAACAATAATAGAAAGAACATACCACCGATGATATTACCAAACGGTTCTATTTGGTCAAAAACCCGGGGCAGGACATTAAACACCAATGCAGGGCCTTCATCCGGGCTCACGCCTGGAAGAAGGGCAAATAAAGCTGGGAAAATCATTAATCCACCCATAAGGGCCACCATACTGTCCATGCCTGCAATCCACCCTGAGGATTGGATGACATTGCTGTTTCTGGGCAAATAGGAACCAAAGGTGATCATCAATCCCCAACCTACCGAGAGGCTAAAGAATGCTTGACCAAGAGCCGATAGAATTACTTTTCCATTGATTTTGGAAAAATCAGGAGATAAATAATACTCTATGCCTGCGCCTGCTCCTGGCAGCGTTACGGCTCTGGCTGCTATCAATACGATGATAATAAATAGCAAAGGCATTAAAAATTTAGCCGCTTTTTCAATTCCCCCTGAAATCCCCCCTAATACCACAAAAATGGTCAGCAATATGAACAACATACATAAGGGAATGACATACATGGGCGTTTGGACAAACACCTCAAAATCAACCGGAAGATTGATCAATTCTGTAAAAATATACCCAATAGTCCAGCCGGCAATGACCGAATAATAACTCAAGACCGCAAAACAAACGAGGACACATAAAACCCCTGCGGATTGCCAAAAATTGGAGCCTCCGGTTGCTTTGATGGCACCTACCGGGTTTCTCCCCGATTTTCTACCCAAGGCAATTTCATTTAATAACAAAGGCAATCCGACTAATAGAACGCAGAGGACATAGACGAAAACAAAAGCACCGCCTCCATTTTGGCCGGTAATATATGGAAATCTCCATATGTTGCCGAGACCTACTGCCGACCCGCCTGCTGCCATGATAAAACCAAATGTGGAACCCCATTGGCCCCTGGAGGGTGTTTTTGTGGAATTTTGCATTTTTTTAAATTGTAGAATTAATCACCAATAAAAAAGATTATCAGGGTTTATAATCGGCTAATTTAATTTGTTTTGCGAGAATACCAATTCCTTCTTCAAAACTTTTAGGCCTGAATCCCAAGGTGGTTTTTGCTTTGTTGATGACAAGTCCTGTCCGAAGGGGCCTAACTGCTACCTGGGTAAATCTGGAAGAATCTGTTTTTTTAATTTTGGTCCGGTCAAGACCAAAAAAATCGGCGGTCATCAAGGCCATGTCATAAGGAGTAAGCAATTCTTCACCTGAAATATTAAAAATACCCCTTGCCTTTTGTTTGGCAATTAAAAGGCAGCCTTGTGCCAAATCCTCTGCCAAGGTAGGCGTCCTGAACTGGTCATCCACTAAACTTAGGTCCTTCTTGTTTTCCAAACCTTTTTTAACCCATAGAATTATATTGGACCTGCTCATGTCATGGGATATTCCGTAGACCAGGTTGGTACGGACAATGGTCCAAATCAGGGTGCTCTCTTGAATGGTCCGCTCAGTTTCCAATTTGGTCAACCCGTAATAGTTTAGAGGGTTGGGAAAATCTTCTTCATCATAGGGGCCTATTTTGCCGTCAAAAACAAAATCAGTTGAAATAAATATAAGGTGGGCCCCTATTTGGGAACAGCCATTGATAATATGCTGGGTGGCTGTAACATTCTGTAAATAGCAAATGTGCCTGTTGACCTCACAACTGTCAACGTCTGTCATGGATGCTGCATGAATTACAAAATCCGGAGAATATATCCTGAAAATCTCAGATATTTCGCGTTGATCGGTAATATCCATTTCTTCATATTCATAGCCCTCCCATTCATTTGGGAGTCTACATTTTCCTTTACCTGTGGCGATGGCATCAAATTCCTGACCTATCAATATTTTTTTTATGATCTTTTGACCAAGCAGACCATTGGCACCAGTCACTAATATTCTAGGTTTGTTACTTTTCAGGATATTGATATCCATAATCTTCCGTTATTTTCTTTTTTTTCAGTAGGTCAACATTCACATTCATGTAAACGGCTGAATGGGGCCTGTCTCTGTTGTCTGTTTCCAGGCCTGCGATTTTTTCCATAACATCCAATCCTTTGATAACCTTACCGAAAACCGTATAAGTATCATCCAGGTGGGGGGTCCCACCAACTGTGGTATAGGCATTAAGCTGGTTTTCTCTTTTCCCTAATCCCAAATTTAAGTTAAAAAATTTTTCTAATTCTAATTTTTTGGAAAGCATTAAAGAATTTATACTGTCGAAGGCTTTTTCTTCATATAATGACCTGTAAATTTCCCTCAATTCCTCATTCCGTTCCAGCTGAAGGTATTTGCTAAAAGTCTCCTGCAATTTTCTGGTGTCTGTTACAAGCGCTTCCCTTTCATATACCCTTCCTTCAACGATATAAAACTGGCATCCACTTGACCTTTTTTCGGGATTTAAATTATCACCCTCCCTTGCTGCTGCCATGCTTCCCTTTTCATGGATAAGATCCTGGTTAAATTCCGGGGGAAGTGTATACCACTCCTCCCGGGAAAGGCCTTCTTTTCCAAATACATCTCCGCCCTGTATCATAAAATCCTCAATAATCCTGTGAAATTCCGTTGAATCAAACCTTCCTTCAACGGCCAATTGGATGAAATTTTCCTTGTGAATTGGCGTTTCGTCATAAAGGACAGCGTACATGTTGCCGTATTTGGTTTCTATGGTTACCAGGTAGTCCTTTTCAGTGGAACAAGCCATGGCCAGAAAAAAGACAAGAAACAATATTTTTTTCATTGGTTGGATTAATTCAATTTATGCTTGATATCAAATAAAATTTGGTCACCCCCTTGGGACAAAATATTTTTGGCAAGCTCCTTGCCCAATGATGTGGCCAGTTCAGGTGAACCGGAAACCTCATGGTACAGTTTTTCTTTTCCATCCAGGCTGATCAAGCCACCTTTAAGGAATAATTTTTGGTCTTTAATTTGAGCCAAAGCAAAGGCAGGAATACTACAGCCTCCTTCAAGCACCTTTAAAAAACCCCGTTCAGCCTGGAGGCATTGGTCCGTTTCCGGGCTATTTACTGCTGCCTTGATTTTATTTTTGATTTCCTTTTCTAAATTGACATGTGCTTCCACACCAATGGTGCCCTGACCTACCGCTGGAATGAATTCTTCTAAAGACAATTCATTTTTCACAAGATGTTCATACCCCATTCTATGCACACCGGCATAAGCCAATATCAATCCATCACAGGCACCATTTTCCATTTTGGAGATTCTGGTTTGCAGGTTTCCCCTTATTTCTACTGTTTGAATATGGGGATAATGGTGAAGTAGGGTAGCTACCCGCCGGGTGGCGGAAGTCCCCAATACCAGGTTTTTCGAGGGATCTTTTATGTCTATCCATTCTCTTTTATGACTGATGATAACGTCATTTACTTTTTCCCTGGCTGTAAAGGCAATGATATCAAAACCTTCCGGTAATATGGAGGGAAGGTCTTTGGCACTGTGGACAGCAATATCGATTTTCCCATCTTCAAGTTGGGATTCCAATTCTTCTGTAAAAACTCCTTTACTACCGATTTTTGAAATGGCAACGTCCAAGATTTTGTCTCCTTTGGTGTCAATGATGACAATTTCATACTCCAAACCGGCAGAATTTAATAAATCTGCCACTTGGTTGGCTTGATAAAGTGCCAATTTACTTCCCCTTGTCCCTATTCGAATTGGCTTCATTTATGATTGGTTTTTCTATTAATCCTTTTTTTCTGGACAGACGCTTCTATAAAGGATATGATAGTGCCTGCGATATTGATGCCAGTGGCTTTTTCGATACCTTCCAAACCCGGTGAACTATTCACCTCTAGTATTAAAGGGCCCCTTTCCGATTGAAGCATGTCGACACCGGCTATGGACAAACCCAATGCTTTGGCAGCATTCAATGCGGCGGTTTTTTCTTTTCTGGATAAGTTGATCACTTCAGCCTTTCCTCCCCGATGGAGATTTGACCTGAATTCACCCTCTGCCCCTTGCCGCTTCATAGCACCCACCACTTTATTATTTACTATAAATGCTCTTATATCCGCTCCTTTGGCTTCCTTGATAAATTCCTGGACTATGATCCTTGCTTTCAGGCCATGAAAGGCTTCAATGACAGATTGTCCTGCTTTTTTGGTCTCTGCCAACACCACCCCCAATCCCTGGGTCCCTTCCAATAATTTGATAATCAGCGGTGCTCCCCCAATCATTTCTATCAGTTGTTTTTCACCTCCTTTTGAAAAATTGGTGAAGGCCGTTTTGGGCATACCCAGGCTTTCTCTAGATAATATTTGAAGACTCCTTAGTTTGTCCCTGCTTCTGACTATTGCCTGCGATTCTACTGCTGAAAATACGCCCATCAATTCAAACTGTCTGACCACAGCAGTACCGTAAAAGGTGACCGATGCACCGATTCTGGGAATGATGGCATCTATATCCAAAAGCTTCTCTCCCTTATAAATGATATAGGGATTATTTTGCTCAATGATCAGGTCACAAACAGTGTGGTCAACGACCATTGCTTCATGACCGGCCTCTTTGACGGCCTGGATCAGCCTTTTGGTGGAATATAAATTTTGGTTTCTTGATAAAATGGCAATTCTCATTATTCGTGGTTTTTTCTCTTGGAGGTTTTAGCGGATAAATTGATCTTTCCTACATCCACCAGAAACCTTCCCTTTAGTATTTTTCTCCCCAGTAATACAGGGTTTTTCATGGTTGACCTGTTGGATAAAGTAAACCCGGCATCGAATTCTTCCCCACTTAAATTAATCCGGGTTTTTACCAAAAATCTTTTTTCCATCTGACCAAAGGAATTTCGAACCCTCTTCATCCGGTATTGGTCCGTTTTGATTTTCTGACCCTTGTAAAAGGGATTTTTTGGGTCCAGGACGATAAATTCCAATACCTTCTTCCCCTTATCCAAAACTTCTTCGGAATAAGAACAATGGATCGCACAATTATAAGCACCGGTATCTACCTTGCCCGGTATTTGGAGTATTCCCCATTCCGGTAAATCGATTTTTTCCTTTCTTCCGATTATTCTTTTCTCATTCTTTTCCATGATAATATTCTGGTTTTTCACGCTCTGGCATCTAATGAGAAAATTCAATTTATGTATGAAATGGCAAAAGTAAACCCAACCGAAACAGGTTTAATTTTTGCTTTTTAAAATTTTTGCAAGATTGAAAGAAAGATCCAAAAACAAAATTTTATTGTTGGCATTTCTATCAAGGTAATAATGGCAATCATTGAATTCCTGATAAACCCGTTGGATTTTTGTGTCGGTAAGGACATGGGTACTGATATTGACAATGAATTCCCTGTCCTGGGGATTGCTTTTCATCAGTTTTTCTAACTGAGAGCGGTTTAGAAGACACTCCCGCATGGTGTTGATGCCCTTTAGTAAAAGTGATTTTTGAGCTTCTTTTCCCATTTCTACAATTTTCTCAGAAAAACCTAACATTTGATTGATATCACCCATATAACATGCCCTTAGCCAATCTCTAATAAAAAAAGTGCTGTTGTCCTCCAATTCCTGAGACAGGATAAGGGCCTCTCTCATATTCCCATCAGTAAGTAAAGCAATTTTGGCAGCGGCCTCTTCGGTACACAATCCGTTTTTTATCAGATAATCTTTGATTTCATCATCAGAAAATCCCCTGACCATAATTTTTTGGGTTCGGGAAAGGATGGTATTCATAAGTGCGTCGGGTTGCTGGGTTACCATCATAAAGATGGTTTTAGCAGGGGGCTCTTCTAGTATTTTAAGGAGGGCATTGGCTGCATTGGGATGCATGTTTTCCGGATACCAAATCAACATCATTTTATATCCTCCCTCAAAAGATTTCAGAGATAGGGTTTTGATGATCCGTTTTGCCGCTCCTTTTGAAATGCCGAGTTGTTTTTCATGCCCGGAATGAATGCTCCAGTCATAAAGGTTCCCATAGGTTTTTTGCAATGCAAATGTGCGCCACATTGATATATCATCTACCTGCTTTTTGGCATCCTCCTCCTCTTCTTTATCCTTTTCTTTATCCTTCTTTTTTGACCCCGGAAGCGGAATTGCGAAATTCAGATCCGGATGAACCAGTTTCTTCATTTTTAAACAGGAGTTGCAAATGCCGCAAGCATCTTTTTCCCCGGGTTCATGACAAAGGATATATGTTGCCAAAGACAATGCCAATGCAAGGTTGGGGCTGCCTTCTTTTCCATGGAATAACAGGGCATGGGCCAAATGATTGTTTTTGGTGGCGGTTATTAATTTTTCCTTGGTTTCTTCAAGGCCCGGTATGGACGAAAACAGCATTATAGATTTTAAAATTTATATTTCTTTATCCCAGATCCTATAGGGTCTGGTTATTTCAAAAA
>JBBDSB010000639.1:0-2742 GCA_040905205.1 Cyclobacteriaceae bacterium | reverse complement strand
ACTGGAAAATTCAATTTCTCCAAACTACCTCCAATCCAGACTGTGAATAATCTTTTTGTACTTTCGTTTTATCAGAAGGGGGGAGATCTTCTAAGGTCGGACTTTCATCCACAAAATGTTGCAGGTAATAGGTCCCCGTATAACCTTTTAAGTTGAGATAACTTACCATGGTCTGAATGGCCGGTTCCGGTATCAATTCGGAATGAATAGTGGTACGTACCTCAAACTCGATTTTGCTTCTTATCAAAAGCTCCAGCGTTTCTTCGAATTCATGGTAAAACATAGATCCAGTAATGGTTCCATAGCTGCTTTTTAAAGATTTAAAATCCAGAGAAATATAATCTACCAATTTTTCTACGATCAAGGTTTTCAAGACCAAAGGTCTGCTTCCGTTGGTGTCTATTTTCACCGACATACCAAGAGATTTGATGCTGTCCGCAAGCCATAGAATATCATGGTGCAGGGTGCACTCCCCGCCACTGAAAACCACCCCATCCAAAAGTTCTTTTCTGGATTCGATGAATTTCAGAGCATCAGAAAGAAGAAAGTTTCCTTTTCCTTTTACAATTTCCGGATTATAACAATAACCACAGCGCATATTACAGCCTGCAAACCAAAGGATGCAGGCTGTCTTGTCTGGATAATCCAGCAAGGTAAAAGGTGTGATATTGTAAATGGGCTTAGTTGCCCTTTTGAATAAAATGCTGTCTTTGTCTGTGTTCACCTTTTTTGCCTATGTTAAAACTTTCTACGGGTCTATGATACCCCATTACCCGGGTATATACCAGGCATTTTGTTCTCTTGTTTTCATTTTGCTCCAATAAGGATTGTTTTTCAGTGTTTTGAAGTGTTTGCATGTTCATTTGGATTAAGATTAAACTGATTGATTAAATTTTCATCGCATTGGGGGCAATATTCATGTTCTCCATTCAGATATCCATGCACCGGGCAGATGCTGAATACTGGCGTCACCGTAATATAAGGAAGCTTGAAGTTTGACAATACTTTTTTCACAAGGCTTCGGCAGGCTTCAGGGGAACTTATTTTCTCCCGCATATAGAGGTGTAAAACTGTCCCGCCGGTGTATTTACATTGGAGTTCGTCCTGAAGCAATAAGGCTTCAAAAGGATCATCAGTAAAATCCACGGGAATCTGAGAACTGTTGGTATAATAAATGTTTTCTCCTTGGCCTGCCTGAAGTATCTCAGGAAACCTTTTTTTATCTTCTTTGGCAAACCGGTAGGTAGTGCCTTCTGCAGGGGTGGCCTCCAGATTATACAGATTTCCGGTTTCCTCCTGATAGATTTTCATTCTGTTTCGGATATGTTCCAGAATTTCTTCAGAGAATGCCTGACCGCTATAAGTAGTCATATCTTCTTTTTCTGCCGTAAAATTCCGGACCATTTCATTCATTCCATTTACTCCGATGGTGGAAAAGTGGTTTCTAAAATGTTTGAGATATCTTTTTGTATAAGGATAAAGTCCTCTGTCATACATCTCCTGGATAAATTTCCTTTTTTTCTCCAAAGTACATTTAGCAATTTCCATCAGATGGTCCAGCCTTTCATAAAAACCCGCTTTGTTTCCCTGATAAAGAAAACCTAACCGGGCCATGTTAATGGTGACCACACCGATACTTCCCGTCATTTCGGCACTTCCGAACAGGCCGTTTCCTCTTTTCAATAATTCCCTCAGGTCCAGCTGCAGCCGGCAGCACATGCTTCGGACCGCATTGGGTTTATAGGCATTGGGATTTTCGGTTTTATTTCCGTTTTCATCCAGAAAATATTGGCTTCCTATAAAATTCTGAAAGTAAGAAGATCCGATTTTAGCCGTGTTTTCAAATAGCAGATCCGTATTTTCCCCATACCAATCAAAGTTTTCTGTGATATTTACGGTGGGAATGGGAAACGTAAAAGGTTGCCCGAAGGCATCACCCTCAGTCATCACAGTATAATAGGCTTTATTGATCAAATTCATTTCTTTTTGAAAATGGAGATAAGTCAATTCTTCCGGGCTGGATACACCCCTGCTTTTTGTTTTTAAAAGAAACACTGGATTTGTGAAGCCTTTAAACAGGTGGATATTGTTTTTGGTTGGAATTTGGTCTTTTAGGTCATCGGGGATTACCCAATCGAGCGTGATATTGGTAAAAGGAGATTGGCCCCAGCGTGCAGGAACATTAAGATTATATACGAAGCTTCTGACTGCTTTAAGAATTTCTTCAAAAGGAAGGTCATCTTTAAAAACATATGGCGCAAGATAAGTGTCAAAAGAACTGAAAGCCTGTGCACCCGCCCACTCACTTTGGAGGATACCGAGAAAATTGGCCATTTGCCCGAGTGCCTCGCGGAAGTGGGAGGGAGGACGGCTTTCCACTCTCCCTCTGACTCCATTAAAACCTTCATTTAGCAGCACCCGGAGACTCCAGCCTGCACAATATCCCGTTAGGCAATCCAGATCATGGATGTGGATATCACCGTTTCTATGGGCATATCCTTCTTCTTTGGTGTATACCTTGTCAAGCCAATAATTTGCTATGATTTTTCCTGCTACATTATTGACCAACCCGGCATTTGAATAGGAGGTGTTGGCATTCGCATTGATCCGCCAATCTGTTAGATGTATATATTCTTCAATAGTCTGCGTGCTGTCTACATAGGTGGTATCCTCATTGAGTCC
Source organism: Cyclobacteriaceae bacterium (assembly GCA_040905205.1). Taxonomy (GTDB): domain Bacteria; phylum Bacteroidota; class Bacteroidia; order Cytophagales; family Cyclobacteriaceae; genus Cyclobacterium. Next base: position 60 of record JBBDSB010000639.1, on the reverse strand, counting down.
GGCCACATGTTCGCGCTGCATTTTTCGGGTATGCCGATACAACATAAAGGAACGCATGAC
>JBBDSB010000638.1:0-16804 GCA_040905205.1 Cyclobacteriaceae bacterium | reverse complement strand
AAATAACTGCCATAGGGCTGCCAATATCATCACCAATAAACAACCGATCGCATTGTACCATAGGTATCCCACTGCAATATTAATTCCCATGACTTCACTTCCATTGTAAAAATGGAGCGTTAAAATAAATATTTCCGTAATAATAGCCGCCAAAAACACCGCATTTCCCCTTACCCATTTCATTAAAAAACCAACCAGGAAAATTCCTAAAATGGTACCATAAAATAAAGACCCCAGCAAATTTACTGCTTGAATGAGGTTTTCAAACAAGGAAACGAAAGTAGCAAAAGATATAGCAAATAAACCCCAAAGTGCCGTAAACCATTTCGAAGAATTCATGTAATGCCTGGAAGTTTCCTTCTTTTTAATGGATCTTTTATAGATGTCCACAGTGGTGGTGGAGGCCAGGGCATTCAGTTCTGAAGCCGTAGAGGACATGGCTGCACTGAATATTACAGCAAATAACAATCCGATGATTCCTTTGGGCAGAAAATCCATCACAAACCGCATAAATACATAATCGGTATCATTGGTTTCTGCCAGAGGATCATTTTTTACAATAAGGTCTTTCACTTTACTCCTTACTTCTTCCTGATTATGAGATTTTTCTGTGATGGATTTTTGGAGTGCTGCCGTACCCTCCTCATCCTCTATGGCAATGGCCCCCAATAGTTCATGGATTGTATTGGTTTTAGATTCAAACACCTCCTGGAATTCCAATTCCAGTTTGCCCAGGTCTTCGTTGTACTCGCTTTGTTTCAATTTGTCCAATTGCATGGTATTGAAAATCAGCGGAGGTTGATAAAATTGGTAAAAAACGAATACCATTACCCCAATAAATAATATCACAAACTGCATGGGAACCTTAAGAAAACCATTCATCATCAATCCCATCCTGCTTTGAGTGAGTGACCTTCCCGTCAGGTACCGCTGGACCTGGGATTGATCTGTGCCAAAATAAGATAAAAACAAGAACAAGGCCCCGGTCACTCCTGACCAAAAGTTGTACCTGTCGGATAAATCAAATTCAAAATTGACAATATTCAATTTTTCCATCTTACCGGCCACATGTAATGCCTCGGTAAAACTGACAGGAATCATCTGGATCACCAGAATTCCGGCCAAAATCATCCCTCCCATCATCACGGTCATTTGCTGTTTTTGGGTGATGGAAACGGCCTTGGTTCCTCCTGAAACGGTATATATAATGACCATCAAGCCTATGAATACATTGGTAATGGCAAGATTCCAATTCAGCAAGGTGGAAAGGATAATAGATGGGGCGTAAATGGTAATACCCGCTGCAAGACCTCTTTGCACCAGAAATAGACAGGCAGTTAAAGTCCTGGTTTTTAAGTCAAATCTCGATTCCAGGAATTCATAGGCGGTGTAGATCTTTAACCGGTAATATATGGGTAAAAATACAATGGAAATAATGATCATCGCCACAGGCAAACCAAAATAAAATTGGATAAACCTCATCCCATCTGTATAGGCCTGGCCCGGTGTGCTGAGAAAGGTTATGGCGGAAGCCTGGGTAGCCATGATGGAAAGTCCGATTGTCCACCAGTTCATATCATTGCCCCCTTTTAGGTAGCGTTCCATATCCTTGGGACCATAAGTCACATAAATCCCATATCCCGCTATGGCACCCAGGGTGCCAAACATGATGATCCAGTCCAGGCTACTCATGAAAAGGTTTGGGAAAGTATATAAAACAAAATTATCAGCAATGCCAATACCACAACCTGAAGCCAGTACAGCTTATTCCATTTCTGAAATTCTTTCTCTTTTTTCACTGTTCTGTTCAATTAGATTTACAAATAACTTTATGGCACCTGGTACACCGGCAGGAAGTAACCTGAACCAGGATATGCCGGAGTAAGTGAATTTACCGGAACCATAATCGGCAAGTAATAAGGCACCTTCAGTTGCTTCTTCTTTCGGATCCTGCATGATCAGAGGGGTTTGGTATTTTTCATCCCATGATCCGGGAAAATAAAGCCCTCTTTCCTGTACCCATCCTTCAAAATCACTTTCTTTGATTTTATTTGGGAAAAGCAAAGCAGGATGATCCCTTTCACCTATTTTAACAGGAGAGCCTTCAACGGTTATCCTGTCCCTTGAAACCACTAATGGATATGGTCCTAATTCTTTTGTAAGTAAGGGAGCGATGGTATTGTATTGGACAATCAGATTACCCCCTTGCCGGACATATGCCATCAAATCCTCTACGCTGTTGGCCAATTTCTGATTGACATTGAAGGCCCTGATACCTACAATAATGGTAGAATAAGCCGAAAGCCGTTCTTGGGTGAAGTTATCATTTTCCAACATTTCCACCTGGTATCCCAAATTGGACAATACCCCTGCCACTTCATCCCCCGCTCCGGGAATATAGCCTATTCGCTGTCGGCTCAGGTCCATATCAAGTTGAAGAAGATTAAAACTAGAAGGCTGAAAATAAGTAAGGTTGGGAATATGGTCATAAAGGATTCTGTTTTTCTCCCGGTTATAAACCCGACCTGATTGGGTTTTGTAAAATGCGGAAATAATGGATTTTTCCGGACCATTTTGTCCCGTCAATTCTACCTCATAATGGATCCTTTTATTATCCGGATCCAGATTTTCTTCCAGTATCTTGAATTGACCGGAAGAAAGACCCTCAAATCCCAATTCACCCTTCTCCAAATTCTTTTCAAAAAAAACCGTGATGTTGATATTGGTAGTTTTCCCATTCAATAAAAAAACATTTTTTTGATCTGTTTCGAGGGTGATTTTAGGTAATACCGTAAAGGGTTGAATGACCTCCCCATCCACTTGATCATTGTACCTGAACTTAAGGGGTATTTCTATTTCAAATAGCTGATCCATTATTTCTAAGGAAACCTTGCCGGTAATAGCAGGTTGATTAAATGGCATGCCAATTAATTGTTGGTTTTCCACGGTGTATAAATTATCCTTTATGGGCTTTTCCAGCCAATAAGGTTGGGAAACCGGGAAATCTTTCGGAAGGGATAAGTTTGTTTCCAAATCAAAAGGAACATTTCCAGATATTTTTTCATCCAATTTTCTATCCATTCCAAGTGTTTTGAACCTTTTAATTATTATGGGATGATCGCTTGGATTATTAAGGATCAATTTACCGGTCACCTCGTCGGTGGGAAATGACAATTCTTTGTTGGCCAGATAAAGGGATTGAAAACCCAGCACTTTTAATATGAGATGGTTTAAGACATCCTTTTTTTCTTTGACCCAGGGTAAATCTACCTTTACTTTTTTCAAGTGGGCATTAATTTCCAATAACCGATCCAGATTATTGGAAGGATCAACGAAGTCAAATTGCTGTAACAAACCATTGATATTATCCTCGATGATTTTCCCCTGCTCCAGTTCCTGCCAACGGTTGGCAATACCCTGGAAAGGTCCGGATTGAAATGGTTCGCCCTTGACCAATTCCACAAAATCCTCTGCTTCACCAATTTGGGCAGTTGCCCCAAAACCTTGGGATTTATGCATGGTCCTGCTATCTGCGGCAATCTTCGAATAGGTAGTTCCTAATAAGGAATTGAATTCTCCCACAGGAAATTCATGGTAGATTTTGTCTTCCTTAGGTTCATATTTCCCTCCCCAGCTGTAAGCATTCCAGAAAATCCGCTTTGCTTTCCATGGGCTGTACCATTTCAAATGTTCCGGAAAAACACCGGGGTCACCTGATTTTTCAAAGGCCTCTTCTGCCAATATGGCCGAAGTGGTATGATGTCCATGAGTGGTTCCGGATAAAGTATTAAATCGGGTAATGATGATATCAGGCTGGAATTTTCTGATAACCCAAATAATGTCGTTCAGGAGCTTTTCACGGTCCCAATTGTTTAGGGTTTCCTCCGGATTTCTGCTATAACCAAAATCTATGGCCCTGGTGAAAAACTGTTGACCACCATCTGTTTCCCTGGCCCGCAATAATTCCTGGGTTCTGATCATTCCCAATTCTATTCCCAATTCTTTACCAATTAGGTTTTGACCCCCATCTCCTCTGGTCAGGGATAAATAGGCAACTTGCATATTTTCCTTATTCACCAAATAGGAAATCAGGCGGGTATTTTCATCATCAGGATGAGCGGCCACATACAATACCCGTTTGGTCTCCTTTAATTTTTGTAGCTCATGGTAAATTTCAGAAGAAGATTGCCCATGCACATTATACATTAACATGCCGAAGGGGATAAAAAACAATATGGCTGACCGCAAGAGGAGTTTGTTAAGTTTCATGGATTTAAAATTAATTCACAAGCTAAAATAGGCTTTTAACATGGCAAAACTAATTTATATTAATGGAAAATTGACCAGATCGGTTCTTGACAAAATCACATCGTCCACCAATAGGTGAATTTTAATGCGAGTGTTCTGTTTTTTACGTAAAAGGGTGCGGGAAGATAGTTGTCTGTGAACACCAGGTACAAATCAGAAGCAGGCTTGAACCGCCATTGAAATCTGGTGTTCAGGTTGATATTATTGATTTGTTCATTGTATTGGGCAAAGGCCGTAAAAAACACCGTATTGGTCAGGGTAACATCCACCCTAGGTCCTACCAGCCAGAAAGTTGTCCTACCCCAGGGTTCGGGCAAATTGATGTCATTGAAATTAGCATTTAACGACAAACCAACATAGGGTTGGAACCGATACCCCATTTCCCCTACAAAATTAAAACGGTCGCCATCTGCATAATAGCCACCGACCTGGGAAGAAAGACTATAGGTGAAGAGGCTTTGAGGTTTTGAAATGTATTCCAAACCCAGGGTATTCCATCTGTGGTCGGTTTGGGAAGCCAGGGTATCTCCGCTAAAATTGGTGGGATCAAAGGGCTGTTGCAGGAGGATCCGGTCGTTTCCATAAAAGGCCGTCAGGTTACTCTGGCTCCTGAACCTCATGGTATATCCCAATGAAGAAACATGGTCGGTTTGTTCCAGGTTCATGTTGTAATAAAAAGAAGTAGTGACCTGGGGTCCATGTCTCAAAATCTTTTTGCTTTTTGGGAAGAACAAATAGGAAATGCTGGGATTGATCCTGTAATAGCCATTCCTGGGCACATAACCCACCTCAGCTGTATAATTGGGGGAAACATATTCATGTCGCCATTCCCACGATAGGTTTCCACTGGAATAAAGCAAATTGGCGGCATGCACCAAACTTTCCCCCTCATTGTTTGGACTGAATGATTTCAGCACCATTGCTTTTCCTGTCCAGAGGTTGTTTGAGGAGGCCAAATTGTACTCCACACCTACATTACTGTTGTATTGTGACGGGGAAATGCCCGGTAAGCCATTTACATCGGGAACATCTCCCATGGTGGTTTTATTGACAAAAATTGCGGAAATATTGGACCGTTGCCCTACCCTTCTTTGTAAAGCCATCACGCTGAAATTTTGTGCAGGCAGTCCGGATTCATCAACAGAACCGGTCTGCATGTTCATGGCACCGATCCGCCAATCCCTGTTGATTTTTCCACTTAACCTCGCACCAAACTGGATGGGGGCATCAAGACCAATCCTACGTGAAAAGAAAGGCCGGATGGTTTCATAACCGAAATTGGCAAAAAGGTCCCCGTTTTCTAAAAAAAACTGTCTTCTCTCCGGAAAAAACAGTTCAAATCGGTCCAGGTTAGTGATCTGCCGATCCACTTCAACCTGGGAAAAATCAGGATTTACGGTTAAATCAAGGTTAAGAGACGAACTTAGGGCAATTTTAGCATCTACTCCTACCCTGTTCTGATAATCTGTAGGAACCCCTCCTTCATGGTCCTTTACCCTACCCCCCATGACATAGGGAATTACGGATATATTGGCCCCTGCCTCTGGTGGCGCCTCCTCCCAGACCAAAGTGCCCGTGTAGGCCAGGGAAGCGGATGGAAATTGCCTTGGAACCGGCGCCCAGGCGGATTTTTCGGTGGTTTTTAAGTCTAACCTGCTGAAATTGATTCCCCATTCTTTGATCCCCTTTTTATACCTGATGGACTTAAATGGAATGGCTGCTTCAAAAATCCATTTGTCTTCAAAATTCCCAACCTTAGAAACCCATTTATTATCCCAGCTCAAATCTACTTTACCTCCCTCATACATGATCCCATCCCATTGGGCCCCTGCGGCATTGGCGCCAAATGAAAATCCATTGGTCTGATCATCGAAGGTATCCATGAACAAAAGAAAATTGTCGTTTTTTCCGAAGGAAAAATCCCTTCTTAAAGATTCTACATAATAAGGACCCGGTACAGCATGGTGATTGACCACCAGGAGGTATATATGGTCTTCATCATAAGTCATCCTTACCTCCGTTTCCACTTGGGAATAGCTGGTATCCATGGGAAGGATCATGAAAAAATCCTCAGCCACATCGGCATCCATCCAGGCCTTTTCCTCCATTTTTCCATCAATCGCAACGGGTGAAGTGGCCTTCCTTATTTCCAACCGGTAATCCTCATTGATTTTTTGGCCCTTGGCCGAAACCGCCCATACCATCAAAAATATCCAAATAAAAGCCTGCTTCATGTATTTCTTAATTTGCCCAAGACCTTTTGGCAATATCGTTTTGAAGTTTATTCAATATGCAATTACATTCCAAAAAAGATAAAGACATCCTCATTTTTTTCTAAAATGTTATTAATTATACAGACAGCCATTTAGGATTATGAATGGTAATAAACACAAATAAGATATTGGGGATTTCCCCATGATGCCCTTCATTTTTATCGCCTTGCATTGGTTGTTTGATGGATCTTTCCGGTTTTAATATTTTTTAAGATGAGTTTTTCATCTCCATTGGGAAGAAGCTCTTTCTTTATTAAATAGTGCTCTTTATCAAATTGGGTATATTCGCTGACATGAGCCGGATTATGACTTCCCCGCCAATCGGCCAGCAACACCGTTTCCCATTTTTTGGATTTAGCGGAAAGAAGGGCCGCATCCAGAATGGCATTGACCACGTACCCGTCATAAAAAGTTTCTCTTGGTTCCCGATTTTTTTCCATGGCTTCAAACATATCGGAAAACATGTGGGGGTAACCCAATTCATGGGCTTCATCTCCAACCGGAAAAAGCCAACCCGAATCGGTTTCAGCCTTTTCTGCCACATATTTTTCACCTTTCCCGGTGGTGAACATTTCAAAGCCGGTTCTTAAAAAACTGTTCAACCATATGGTCCCCTCTGTACCCATGACTTCATCGCGGAGGTCCATCCCGCCTCGGAAGGTCCAACTAACCTCAAATTGGCCAATGGCACCATTTTCATATTTCACCAAACCTATGGCATGATCCTCGGCTTCTATCGGGTGCACCTGGGTATCTGCCCAACACATGACCTCTACTGGACGGATTCCTTTGCCGATAAAATTCCTGCTGATTTCCACGCAGTGGCAACCCAAATCAATGATGGCCCCTCCTCCTGACTGATCTTTGTCCCAGAACCAATCGCTATGGGGGCCTGGGTGGGTTTCTCTAGATTTTGCCCATAAAATCCGGCCCAAATTGCCATTCTCAATACTTTTTACCGATTTTAAAAATTTGGGTGTATAGCACAGATCTTCAAGGTACCCCGCAAAAACACCGGCTTTTTCCACTGCATCCAGCATTCTTTTGGCCTCTTTCGCATCCCTTCCCAACGGCTTGGTACATAATACCGCTTTATTGGCTTTAACACAGGACATAACGGCTTCTTCATGCAAGTGATTGGGCAAGGCAATAATGACTACCTCAACAGCGGTATCCTGAATGGCCTCTGTCATGGATCCGGTGCTATTTTCCAATCCATAATCTTTTGCAAACCGGGAAGCGTTTGATTCATTCCTAGAGTAGACGATATGGATCCTGTCCACTCTCCTTTGGGCATGTAGGGTATCGGCATAAAACCGGGCAATAAATCCCGACCCAAGCATGGCTATTTTCATGGATTTGGTTTTTGTTTGATCACAGGTTATAAAGCATAAAACTGAATTGTTAAATGTAAATATTTTCCCTATTGATACAAAAATCTATTTATTTTATATCTTCAATTTCCAAATTAATATTTAACCTGTTGATCAATGCCTGGAAGATTACTCGATTTAAAGCTTACATTGATTTTCCTTGATTGGCTGAAGCCACTTAAACTTAATTTGGAATATCATGTTGAGAAGCATAAGGTTTTTATGCAATTCGACGATATCAGGGTGGGTAGCCTTCGACTTCCTATTCAGGCGGACTTTGAGGAGACTAAAATGGAAATAATCCCTCAAGAAAAAAACTGGCTTTTAATAATGGTAAGGGCAGGCATCGCCTCTGTGGGTTATTTTGAAGAAGGTGAAAACATAGAACATAAAGTATTCAGGTCTTATATGGTGAGAAAAAAACAGGGAAAAAGCCAGGTTAAATATTTGAAAACCAAAGGAAAATCACGGGCAGGTTCCAGGTTAAGGTTGGCTTCTACCACCCTGTTTTTTAAAGACATCAATGATAAAGTAAACGGGTACCTACAAAAATACCATATTGACAAAATCGGAATCTCCTGTTCAAAAACTTTATGGCCCTTTTTATTCAATGACAAAAATAATTTGGAGCTGGACAATAAGGATCCCAGACTAATAAAAATACCCAGGCATGTACAGAACCCCACTTATGAAAGCTTATTGGATACCAATCGTTTTCTGACTCATGCGGAATTGACATGGGAGGAGGAATTTTCTCATCTGTTTTTACCCTTCTTTGAAACCAGAGAAAACAATGATCTGGAAATGGAAGATTGGTAATGAGCGGGAATTTCTGAATGGAAACCTAAAATGGGTAGTATTGTCCAAAAAAAATCTTTTTCCTTAACATTACAGATAAAAAATAATCATGACATACGATATTTTGGTGATCGGAGGTGGTATAGTAGGATTGGCCACTGCCCTTAAATTAAAAACCAAACACCCCCCCCTTAAAATAGCCATAATAGAAAAAGAAGGGGAGCTGGCCCTCCATCAGACCGGCAATAACAGCGGTGTCATCCATTCTGGACTATATTATCCTCCCGGGAGTTTAAAGGCTACCAATTGCATTGCAGGTTATCATGAATTGGTACGGTTTTGTGAAGAAGAAGCCATACCTTATGAAATTACCGGAAAGGTGGTTGTGGCTACAGATAAAGAGCAGCTTCCCATGCTCCACAAGCTTTTGGAAAGAGGTTTGCAGAATGGCCTCAAAGGTACGCGATCCATCACACATGATGAATTAAAAGAATTGGAACCCTATTGCCAAGGGGTAGGTGCCTTACATGTTCCCCAAACCGGAATTGTGGATTACAAGGAAGTTGCCTTGGCTTACGGACGTAAATTTGAATCATTGGGAGGGAAACATTTAATGGGGCATAAGGTGTTGAATATAAATGATTTAAATAACATCATTCATATTGAAACTTCAAATGGGGATTATAGGGCGAAACTGATGATTAATTGTGCCGGATTGTATTCAGACACTATTTTTTCCATGCATGAAAAAACCAAACCAGCCATCAGGATTATTCCCTTTAGGGGCGAATATTATCAAATCAAAAAGGAAAGGACTTATTTGGTTAAAAACCTGATTTATCCTGTTCCGGATCCTAATTTCCCTTTTTTGGGTGTCCATTTTACAAGGATGATTGATGGTGGTGTGGAAGCCGGTCCAAATGCCGTATTGGCCTTTAAAAAGGAAGGGTATAAAAAAACTGATTTTAATTTAAATGAATTTATAGCATCGGTTACCTGGCCAGGTTTCCTAAAGGTAGCTTCCAAATACTGGAAAACCGGCTTAGGTGAGTACCATAGGTCATTTTCGAAAAAGGCTTTTACCAAAGCATTGCAATCCTTGATTCCGGATATTCAGGAATCAGATTTGGAACAGGGAGGAGCCGGAGTGCGTGCACAGGCTTGTGATAGAAAAGGGGGTTTATTGGATGACTTTAACATACAGCAAAGTAGAAATGCCATTCATGTAATCAATGCCCCTTCACCTGCCGCTACCAGCGCATTATCCATAGGAAATGTTGTGGCGGGACTTGCCCTAAAGCGTTTTGATAAATAATTGACTTAAGATTTAAACAAGATGGGAGCACTATATGCCCCTGCAGCTTGGTTAAAAGTTTTATTAAATTTTCCATTCTATAGCTCTTATCCGTTTGTTGATGGACCCCAGGGGGGCAAATTTTATTAGCCACGGGTTTCAACCCGTGGTTATTAAGGGAATAAAATATATTTTTGGCGGTTCCGATAGGTATCGGAATGCTTGTTCATGCAAAAATTGTGACAAAACAGGTACTGCGAAACAAAAATTATAAATTGATAATCAAGGTATTGTAGGAATTTTTCAGGGCTGATGAAATTCAAAAAATCAAGTTTATTTTGAATAGGAATCCGGTATAATTTTAAATATTTTGATTTACTTCCTCGAGAATTTCATTGGTCGCCATTAAAAATTCCTTTTTATGGTGTTCCAAATCTTTTGAAAATCCGTTTTCGGAAATCATTCTTTTTCCCTGCCCTAGAATTATGGCCAGATTTTGTAAGTCAAATAAACCCATTGTTGGCTTTATTTTATGCCTGGCCTGTTTGATCCAGTCCAGGTTTTCCCCATCAATCCCTTTGATATAGGTAATTTCCAATTCCCTTACTGCTACTATTATGGCTTCCAGAAGTTGTTTCCTGAATTCAGCATCCCCTTCCACCATGTCTTCAATTTTCTGGAAATCAATTGTTTTGTATTTTCTATCCATATTTAAAATTTTGCTACATTAATACCCGCCAAATACCCGGTACTCCAGGCAGCCTGAAAATTATATCCGCCAGTGATGCCATCTACGTCTATCACTTCTCCTGCAAAATACAATCCCGGAACTTTTTTACTTTCCATGGTGTCTGGATTAATTTCAGAAAGATCCACACCTCCTGCTGTGACAAACTCTTCCTTGAAGGTAGTTTTCCCACTAATTTTAACTGGGAATTTAAAAAGATTTTCTGTTAGTTTATTGACTTTTTTAAGACTTATTTCATTCCATTTGCTTTCAGGGTCCATATCAGAATTTTCTGCTAAAAATTGCCAAAGCCTTTGAGGAATGCTGAATAATGGATTGGCCATCACTTTTTTATTAGGATGGCTATCATTAAAATGAATTAAACCCATTCGTATTCCATTTTCCGTAAAATCTTTGTGCCACCGAATCAATGCCACTGCCTGATAGTTATTTTCATGAAGCCATTTTCCTCAAACCAGGCCATGGTTTCCCTGACCCCAAAGTAGGAAAAAACTTTTTTTAGAAATTTTTCACCACGGGGATAACCCCTTGCCAGTTCAGCCACTGTATAACTGGAATGGGTAACATTGCAACGACCTCCCCCGGAAATTCTTACCTTTGAAAGAACTTTGGACGACTTTTCGAAAACGATAACTTTATGACCTGAATCAGCAGCATGAATACCAGCAAAAAAACCTGCGGCACCACCACCTATCACCCCTATTCTTAGCATAAAGATAAAACACGGTTGCAATTTAAAATCAAAAATATCCATTTTAAAAGAAAAATATGCCCGGCAGGCAAAAAAATTATAGGAGAAAAGAAAAAAAATATAAATTCAGGGCATTTTATTATTTAAGTGGATGGTTGGTTTTTATTTTTTTTCTGAGTGTGATAAGTGTTAAGGAATTCAGGCGATTTGAATACCGAGTAAAATCGAATGGTTCTGAACCATCACTTGAATTGGAAAAAACGAATGCGGAAAACGAAAAATCAATTGCCGGTTTCGAATTTAATGACGAACCGGTGTTTTCTGTTTACATGGATTCCCTGCTTACCAATAAATCTTTCTCCATTCCGGAAATGAATGGGGAAGGACCTCAGAATGTAGTCGATCACGGTTATTTTATCTTGTCTTATAATGAGACCATGGAACAAGCTCAATGGGTAGCCTATTATTTATCCGGACCCGAATTGTTGGTTAAAAAGAAAAGGAAGGGGAATTTTAGTGAAGATCCCCACATAAAGACAGGATCTTCCCATCCGGAGGATTTCAGATTTTCAGGATATGACAGAGGGCATCTGGCACCTGTTCTGGATTTTTCCTATTCAGACCATGCCATGAAAAAAAGTTTTTATATGAGCAATATTTCACCGCAGAAACCAGGATTCAACAGGGGAATATGGAAAAAACTGGAAAACCAGGTAAGGTCATGGGCTAAGGAATACGAAATGCTGCTGATCCTCACAGGCCCTATATTTGAAATGGGGGAAACCAACTCAAGAATCGGGAAAAATGATGTAGGGATCCCTGACTATTTTTTTAAAATAATATTCGATATCCATCCGCCTGAATATAAAATGATCACTTTTTTGTTAAAAAATGAAAAATCTGACGTTCCTTTATTGGAATATGCTATATCTGTCGATAGTTTAGAGCAATTTTCCGGGTTTGATTTCTTTCCGCTATTACCGGACAGTTTAGAAAATAGAATAGAAAATAATGAGAAATTTGAAATTTGGTTGGAGTAATAACCTATTTATAGGGATGTCGTTGGTATTTGGATTATTGTGCCATTCATCAAATGGGCAGTCAGGAATTAATCTTGGTAACACCAACAAGCTGTTGACTGAGGCCATCGGCGTCATGGAAAAAGGAGAATATGCTCAAGCCAACAGCTTTTTTAGGGAAATTATCAACAGCAATGTTCCTATTCCTCCAGAAATGCCCTATCATTTTGCGGTTACTTTATTTCATCTTAAACAATATGACAATAGTGCCAATTTTATAAAAAAATACCTGGATCTCAATGGCTTTAAAGGGGAACATTTTCAAAAAGCCAAAGAACTTGAAAGTGCTTTGGAAATGCCATTAATGGAAATAAAAGCCTGTAATTTATGTAACCCACAGGGCTATCGCTATGCCACCTGTGAGACCTGTAACGGCGAAAAACATACCGAACAGCCTTGTAGCCTTTGCAAAGGTAAAGGAATAATCGGCTGTAGCCGATGTGTCGGTGATGGTTTGGTGACCAAAATAAATGTTTTCAATATTACAGAGTATTTCGAATGTGATAGGTGTTTGGGGAAAGGCAGATTAACCTGCACAAAATGTGAAGGGAGTCTAATAGAATTTGGGGATTGCACGGTTTGTGCGGGCAAAGGTTTTGTACAATCAGAAACTCTTTGTGACCACCTGGAAAATAATGGCTTTACCCTTTAACAGGTTTACCTTACCTGGAAAAAACCCGGTTTTGAAATTGGCCGGGTAAAATTTTGAATAAAGTTTGCGCTATCAGGGACAATATTTTTCTACGGCATCATTGGCATCTTCATATCCATTGGCTTCTGCCTTTCTGAAATCTGCACAGGCCTGTGTAGTTTTGTCTGTTGCTGCATTCAACATTCCTCTATAATAATAAGCCTGCCCGAATTTGGGGTTCATCTTGAGGGCGACATTGTATTCTCTCATGGCTTCTTCTACGTTCCCAAGCAAATGCATCGATCTTGCTTTCATAAAATAGGCCAAAGCGGGGGCACCTGAAATCTCCACTGCATTATCAGCATACATCAAGGCCAGTCCCGGATCTTTTTGTTTTTGTTTTAGATTGGAAAGACTCAGCAGAACCTGTATGTTTTTAGGATCCAATTTCAAAGCCGCCTTAAAACTTTCTTCTGCTTTTTTAAATTCTGATAATTCTTCATGTGCCCTGCCCTTATTATAAAGCGCCTTGAAATTTTTAGGTTTGTTTTCTAAATACTTGGCATAAGCGATAATGGCTTCTTCATATTGTTCATTGTTGTAATAGGTATCTCCTTCGGAAGAAGAACTTTCTCCACAAGAAAAAGCAAATGCCAAAATTAGCACGTAAGCCAAAATGGTTTTTAATAAATTCATAATTTTAAATTATACTGCTACACTATTTTCTCTAAGCGCCTCATTAAGGGAGGTTTTTAGATCTGTTGAAGCTTTTCTTTTCCCAATGATCAGGGCGCAGGGAACCTGATAATCACCAGCCTTAAAGCTTTTATTGATAGAACCAGGTATAACGACCGATCTATCAGGTACATATCCCCGATATTCCTTTGGGGTATCTCCGGTAACATCTATGATTTTAGAACTGGCTGTAAGGGTTACACCTGCACCAATGACCGCTTCTTTCCCAATTCTTACGCCTTCTACAATGATCGCCCTAGAACCGATAAAGGCCCCTTCTTCCACTATAACGGGAGCAGCCTGAATGGGTTCCAACACCCCCCCAATACCAACACCGCCACTTAAATGAACGTTTTTACCAATCTGGGCACAGGAACCTACCGTTGCCCAGGTGTCTATCATGGTACCGCTGTCGACATAGGCGCCAATATTGACATAGGATGGCATCATCACCACACCTTTAGCAAGAAATGCGCCATATCTTGCAATGGCATGAGGAACTACCCTAACACCTTGTTTGGCAAAATTGGTCTTTAAGGCCATTTTATCATGGAATTCAAAGGGCCCCACTTCAATGGTGCGCATTTTTTGAATGGGAAAATAGAGGATTACAGCTTTTTTTACCCAGTCATTTACTTGCCAGGAACCGTCAGGTATAGGCACGGCAACTCTTAATGACCCATTATCCAAATCGGCAATAACTGTTTTGATAGCGATCTGAACATCCTTTTCATTTAACAAATCCCTGTTATCCCAGGCCTTTTCTATGATGTGCTGTAATTCCATAAATTTCTATATTAGCTTAATTTTATTTAACATATAACATGCAAGCGAGAATTCCTATAGTAATTGCCTCTGTCCTCAAACCGGTAAATGATTCCAGAAGCCTGTTTAAGCTTGGATTTTCATTGCGTGAAACAAACAAATACGACCTTAACATCATAGGTTTTTCTGCAAAAAAAATTCCAATTTTTGAAAATATTAATTTTATCACCATTTTTTCCAAAAGAAGAATGCACCCGATGAGATTATGGGCACCCTTTATTTTTGTGAAAAATCTATTTAAAATCTGCCCGAAGGTAGTTATAATCACCACTTTTGAACTATTGCCAACCGCTGTAATGGGCAAATTTTTCCTTGGATACCATCTTATTTATGATGTGCAGGAAAATCATGCCCTAAATATCAGGTACAATAAATCACAGCCTTTTTTATTACGGTTTTTGACTTTGGCCTATGTTCGGTTTTGTGAGGGATTGGCCCATCAATTCATTGATCATTACCTGTATGCTGAACGGGCTTATGTCCATCAATTTCCAAAAATTGACAATTATACGATTATTGAAAATAAGGCCAATTTACCCGGCCAATTTAAACCTGCTTTTAAAATTAAAAAAGATGCACCCCTTTCCTTATTGATTACAGGGACCATAGCGGAAGCCTATGGCATCTGGGAGGCCATCCACTGGTTCTCTCAAATCAGTGGGTTACATAAAGATTTGGTACTTGAAATAAAGGGGCATGTACCCCTGGACGATCTGTACGATAAATTATGGGAAATTAATGAAAAGAAGGAGAATTTGAGGCTTTTCCTATCAAAAAAACCAATCGATTCCGACATCATTAATGAGTGGATGGCGAAAGCCGATATATTACTACTTCCTTACCAATTGCTTCCCAGTACGGAAGATAAAATTCCCACCAAACTTTATGAAGGAATTGCGCTTCAAAAGCCCATTCTGATCTCCAGGAATCCTGTTTGGGATGAATTGGTAGACAGGTATCCTGCCGGGAAAGGTATCGATTTCCAGGATTCCAAAGCCATTATTTCAGAATGGAATACATTTTTAGATATGGAATTTTATTGCCAAAAACCAGGTGCGGAAGTGGACTGGCAAACTGAAAAAGAAAGATTTTTACAATTGCTTCAGCATTTAACTGAAAAATAGACCACTCAAATTTCACGTTTTGTACTTTTTCAAGACAGGTATATTTTAAAATTTAATCCTAATATTTCAAAATTGATACCCATAATCACCTTAAAATCAATACTATAAGTACATTTTAGACGCTGTAATATTAATGTTTAGTGTTACCTAAAATTTCAATCACAATAACAAAGGGGTTATCCACCACCCATTTAGACTACAATTAAATATTTTTTTAGACAAATCTAAATACTATATTTGTAAGGCAAATCCATTTTTACATGATGAAAAAACTCAGCAAGGCAGAGGAGAATTATCTTAAGACGGTTTACCACTTGTCGGAAGCTGGAAAAAAAAATGTATCCACCAATGAGATCGCTCTTGCCATTAATACAAAGCCTGCCTCAGTAAGTGATATGCTTAAAAAACTCTCTGACAAACAGGTCATATCCTACATCAAATATTATGGGGTAAGCCTTTCGGAACTGGGGTCCAAAATGGCTTTACATATCATTAGAAGACATCGGTTATGGGAGGTATTTCTGGTGGAAAAGTTGAACTTCAGTTGGGATGAAGTGCATGAAGTAGCGGAAGAATTGGAACATGTAAATGCCCCCCTACTGATCCAACGCCTGGATGAATTTTTGGGTTATCCGAAGTTTGATCCACATGGAGATCCGATACCGGACGAATTTGGAGATCTAAAAACCCGACCCAGGGTGAAACTCAGTGATGTTCCTTTGGGAAATGCTGGCAAGATCGTGGCTGTCAATGACAGCAGTGCTGCCTTTCTTAAATACCTGGATAAAGTGGGGATATACATTGGTGCCAAAATTGAGGCAGTGGATAAAATCGAATTTGATGGTTCACAGGAATTGGTTTTGGATAACCATAAAAAAATATTTATCTCCAAAGAAGTTGGTGCCAATATTATGGTTTTGTTGAA
>JBBDSB010000637.1:0-16819 GCA_040905205.1 Cyclobacteriaceae bacterium | reverse complement strand
AACCGACTAAATCGTCAAGCGAACCCTACCGATGACGGTTTTTTCCTGATATTTGCTTGAACTAAGGATAAAATAGAGTTAAACCCCGTAAAACCTTTAATAGGGCTATTCGTGCATTGGTGGCAAAAAAACAATCGCCACGAATGCACGAATGAATAAGTGTTTTAAAATAACCTAAGATTCGGGGTAAGGCCGTCTTAAAAAACCGACTAAAACGTCAAGCGAACCCTTTTTGGGGGGTTGTTGATTGGGAAAGGGTTGTGGCAGTCCCATCTAGCTTGGGATTCCCACGGATTTCTCCGCTAAAAACCCTCTCTCTACCGAAGACGTGTTTGTTAAATAATTGTAAATCAATGAGTTGAAAATTCCCATCGTCATCCTGATTTCTGCGTTTTAAAAAATGTTAACTCTCGGAATGACGGTTTTTTTTTGAAATTACGTTGAATCTCAGGTTATTTAGCTTTTCATGGTGGACGCTAAAAGTATATTTTTATTACAAAATTAAAATACTGGTAAAATAATGCCTATTTGACTTCAAATCAGTAAAATATAAAAAATAGAATAATATTTTGTTTAAATCGGTATTTTAGTTTTTTAACAAAATTTTGTTTCGTAAAAATAAAACAATTAATTTTGTGCTTTGTAATGGAATTGAGAATTTTAAATCAATACAGGCCTGCTCCAACTTGATCCGAGGTTGTTTCTGCTTACCATTTACTTTTTATCCCCAAAGTATCCTTTTTCTATAATTTCAATTAAATTTATTCAATTTTAATAAACATCGTCATTATGACCCAAATGTTCTTCCGTTTATTTCGGCCTAAACAATACAATATAAAGGATGAAGTATTATCCGGATTGACCGTTTCTCTGGCCCTGGTACCGGAAGCGGTCGCTTTTTCAATTATCGCAGGGGTAAGTCCATTGGTGGGCTTATATTCCGCCTTTATCATAGGCCTGATCACTTCAATAATGGGCGGAAGACCGGGAATGATCTCCGGTGCTACGGGGGCCATAGCCGTGATTATTGTGGCTTTGGTGGCCCAACATGGCATAGAATACCTTTTTGCAGCTGCTATTTTGATGGGTTTGATTCAGCTAGTGGTAGGCTTTCTAAAACTTGGTAAACTGATCCGCCTGGTTCCACATCCGGTGATTTTCGGTTTTGTAAACGGGCTGGCCATTATTATTTTTATGTCCCAATTCAGCCAGTTTAAAGTGGTCAGCGAGAGCGGTACAGTAGAATGGATCAGTGGAAATAACTTGTATATCATGCTTGGATTGGTAATCCTTACCATGGTGATCATTAAGTTTTTGCCGAAATTGACCAAGGCTGTTCCTTCCTCCTTAGTTGCCATTCTTGTCATTTCCCTTATCGTTATTTTTGGTGGCTTGAATACCAAAACCGTTGGAGATATTGCTTCCATTAAAGGAGGACTGCCACAGTTTCATTTGCCAATAGTTCCTTTTACCTGGGAAACCTTAATGATTATTTTGCCTTATTCGGCCATAATGGCCGGTGTTGGGCTTATCGAGTCGCTGCTTTCCCTGACCCTGATCGATGAGATTACTGAAACCCGAGGTCACGGTAACAAGGAATGTATAGCGCAGGGCGTTGGAAATGTAGCCACCGGTTTTTTTGGAGGAATGGGAGGCTGTGCCATGCTGGGGCAAAGTCTGATCAATGTGAATGCCGGTGGTAGAAACCGGATCTCCAGTGGTGTAGCAGCCGTTACCTTATTATTGTTTATTCTCTTTTTCTCCGATTACATTGAGATGGTTCCCATGGCAGCCCTGGTAGGACTGATGTTTATGGTGGCCATAGGAACCTTTGAATGGGCCTCTTTGAAGGTTTTTAATAAAGTCCCTAAACCTGATATGATTGTTATGGTATTGGTCACACTGATTACAGTAGTGCTGCACAACCTGGCATTGGCCGTATTGATTGGCGTGATTATTTCTGCATTGATGTATTCCTGGGAAAATTCCAAAAGGATTCGGGCAAGAAAAAGGATTGATGAAAATGGGGTAAAACATTATGAAATTTACGGTCCGCTGTTTTTTGCTTCGGCCACTACTTTTGGTGAAAAATTTGATCCTGTTAATGACCCGGATGAGATCATCATTGACTTTAGGGAAAGCAGGGTGGTAGACCATTCGGGAATGGAGGCCATTCATAAAGTGACCGAAAGGTACGATAAACTCGGAAAGACGGTTTAT
Organism: Cyclobacteriaceae bacterium; assembly: GCA_040905205.1. GTDB lineage: Bacteria > Bacteroidota > Bacteroidia > Cytophagales > Cyclobacteriaceae > Cyclobacterium. The sequence continues at coordinate 14,599 of JBBDSB010000637.1, read as the reverse complement.
ATCCGGCATCTAACCAGCAGCAGTAAAATTTTACTTGAAAATGCCAAAAAAATAATCAACGTCAATTATACGGATGATGATCCGAGTTATAAAGTTGTTTTGGAGAAAAACTGAGGGTTATTCTTTCATATTGATCCGACAATGGGATTTTTTTTAAATCTTAAAGTAACGATGGTTTTATAATTTATGCGATAGTGTAAAAAATAAAAAAGAGGAATCATTTGATTCCTCTTTTTTATGGGATTGGTCTAATGGCTAAAACTGAAATATGCATTAGGAATTCTATTAAAATCGCTTTAAAATCAGTCGCTTCGTCGCAGTATTCGACTTCACCATATCCGCCTCGGACTCAGTCTCCAAACAGGCTGATTTCCTTGAAATTTTCAGGCCTTCCCGCCATACATCGGGACAGGTTATTACGAAACCTAGAGCATTATCCAGGTTAAATTTTAGAATGAACCGAAGGTACAGAATTTTTGAGTGAAAGGGGTACAGTTGGCTCCTTGAGGTACCTTTTTTAACATTTCATTAACCTATTTAACTTTCTCTGAAGTACAATTAACTTTTTTATGGCCCATTGGCTTCTTTTTTATGGGTTCCTTTGCAATATGAAAAATATACTTTTGATCCTTTTTTTGTTTTTAATTTCGTTTCAGGCCATTTCGCAGAAATATTTCATATCCGGAACAGTAAAAAGCGAAAATGATGGCAGTACCTTTCCCGGTGCTACAGTGGCATTAATACATCCGGAAGATTCAACGGTCATAAAAGGTACGGTTACCGATTTGGATGGAAATTTCCAAGTCAAGGAAGTGGTGCCTGGAATTTACCTGCTAAAAGTCAGGTATATTGGGTTGAGACCATGGCTTAAAAACATTGAACTGGAGGGCCGGGATATTCATTTGGGGGATTTGTTTCTCGAGGAGGAAACGACCACCTTAAAAGAAGTGACCATTACCGCCAGAAGATCCCTTGGGGAGCAAAAAGGGGACACCACTCAGTTTAATGCATCGGCTTTTAAAACCTTGAATGATGCCAGTGCCCAAAATTTGGTGGAAAAAATGCCGGGGATAGGCATGGTGGATGGAAGCATTCAGGCTCAGGGAGAAAATGTGGTTCGGATCCTGGTGGATGGCAAACCATTTTTTGGAACAGATGTAAAAGCGGCATTACAGAGCCTTCCCGCTGAAATTATAGAAAGTATAGAAGTATTTGATAAGAAAAGCGATAAAGCTGAACTCAGCGGATTTGATGACGGGGAACGCGAAAAAACCATTAACATTGTCACCAAGCCGGATCGTAGAAAAGGCCAATTTGGTAAATCCTCGCTGGGATATGGCTCAGGGGAGCGCTATCTCTTGGGTACCAGCCTGAATCATTTTAATGAAGACCAGCGGGTCACCATTACGGGATTGAGTAACAACATCAATGCCATGGATTATTCAGGAGATCCGAACAGTCAGGGAGAGAGCAGAACCCAGGATGGCATTATTACCACCAACACCCTGGGAATCAATTTTAACGACAACTGGAGCGATAAAATAGCATTCAGTGCCAGTTATTTATTCAGCCAAAGAGATAATATAGAGACGACCTCCAGGGTAAGGAATTATGTGCTTTCCTCGGATGAAGGGCAGGAGTATAAAGAGGATAGTTATGAGACCAATAAGGATTTGGAACATGAACTGGACTTGCGCTTTGATTATCAAATAAATGATAAAACCAGACTATTGATCAGGCCGGAGGCTTCTTTTAAAAAGGACAGGAACAATACTGTTTTTTCCGGGCGCACCGATACACCCTCGGGACCATTGAATCAAATTGAAAACAGCCTCCAATCTACTAATACTGATTTTGAATTTGAAAATGATATCTATTTCAGCCGGCAGTTTGACAAAGCTGGTAGGAGCCTGACCCTGGGACTGGAAACGGAAAACAACCTTAATGATGATAATGCCAACAGGGAGTCGGAAAACATCTATTTTATGGAGGAGGACAGGTTGGAAATGATCAGGCAAAACACCACCCGCTTTAGAAAGGGGTTTTCCTGGGAGGCCGATGTCTCTTTTACAGAACCTATTGGCAAATACGGGCAAATGGAACTGGAATATGAAATCAGTAATCAAATCAATGATTCGGATAAACTTACTTTTGATACCAGGAATGAAGAAGGATATCCCGGCCAGGTATTCAGTATTTTGGATACCGCTTTGAGCAATACCTTTGACAGTGAATACCTGGAGCAGGAAACAGAGATAGGGTATCAATATAAAAGGGAAAATTTTAAAGTTCAGGTAGAGGCAGAATACCAGAATGCTTATTTAAAGAATAACCAGGTTTTTCCCAGCACTTACCAATTGGAAAGGCGTTTTCAAGGTATTTTACCTACTGTGAGGATAGACTATGATATTTCCGCTTCCAAAAACCTGGAATTCGACTACGATACCAATACGGATGCTCCCTCCATTGGGGATTTGCAGGATGTGATTGACAATACCAATCCGATTCACCTTCGAACCGGAAATCAAAATCTTGAACAGTCTTACAGCAACAGGTTAAGATTGAGGTACCGAAGTACCAATCAGGACACCGACCATTCCTTTTTTGCCTATGTCCAGACATCCCTGGAAAAAAACAGGGTTTCAAACAGCACTTTGATTGCTGAGGAAGCCATGGAAATTGGTGAGGGTATTGTTTTGGAAAGGGGATCCCAGCTCTCCAGGCCGGTTAATTTGGATGGATATTGGGAGCTTAGGTCTTATTTCAGTTACGGCATGCCATTGGATTTCTTAAAGTCCAATTTTAATTTGAACGGGGGAATAGACCATTCCCACAGGCCGGGAATGATTAATCAGGAAATTAATTTCGTCAACTCCAGCAGGGTCCGGGGTGGCTTTTCATTGGGCAGCAATATCAGCGATAGAGTGGATTTTAATATTTATTCCCGCTCCACCTATAACCTGGTGGATAACTCCCTTCAACCGGATCTGGACAATAATTTTTTCAACCAATCTACCCGTGTGAATTTAAATATGATTTTCTGGAAGGGTTTTGTTTACAGGATGGATTTAAACCATCAAATCAATACAGGGCTTTCGGCGGGGTATGACAATAGTTTTTTACTGGTAAACATGAGCCTCGGTAAAAAGATTTTCAAAAACCAGAGGGGAGAGATCAGTCTGAACATCTATGATTTGTTGGGCCAGAACAATAACATCCGTAGAAATATCACCGAGACTTATGTAGAGGATATCCAATCAAATGTATTGCAAAGGTACGTTTTATTATCCTTCACCTATAACCTGCGTAATTTTGGCAAGGGAACAGACATGGATGATTACGACGAACTGCACAATTGATTTTTTTATTTTCTATAAGCTGTTTATTTTAGAATAAATAAATGAAAACTTTGTTTTGTTCACCATGACCATTATTTTAATTCAAACTTTATTAGGTCTGTTTTTCAGTTTTGAAACCACTGCAGTTCAACCAACTTATCATCCGGAGGAACGGATCCAACCCTACAAGGGTAATCCAATGATCTGAGTGTAATTTAGAAATTCAATTAAACAATAATTAGTTGATTGCTGCGGTAGGTGACTAAAATAAGAAGAGATTGAAGGAGATTGAAAGGATTGGTTTAGGCGGAGAATAGGCTTTACCCCTTCAATCTACCTCATACCACAAATTGGAAAAGATTGATAAGATTTAAAGGATTTGTTTAGGTGGAAATGCGGTTTTGCGTCTTAATTCTTCACCTTCTCCTTTTTTTGCTTTTTACCAAACCCTTGGCATGGTCGATGGCCATACAGCAAAAATTCCCATAGAATTCCTACCCACTTTCAAAAAATTGATAGGCATTGACAAAATTGAAGTAGGCAATGATTACCTTTGGGTTATTTTTAGCCGCTATCAGGGTGTTTTAAGATACTCCATTTCTTCACATAAGTTTAAATTCTTTAGGATCTCTTTTGGGGTCCCAAATTCGAACGACTGTTATAAAATCATTTTCAACCAAGTAATATATCAAGTAGCTCCTGACGATTTTTATTCGTATATTTTTATATTCTGTTATTTTACCTTGGTCAGGAAATTCTTTTACTTGATCTAAAGCATTGTCAATTAGAAGATCCAGCTTTTCGCTGAAAGTTGTTGATTTATTACGGTTGACCCAATATTCAAGAATCTCAATCTTATCGTTAAATGCTATTGATGTCCACCTAACCTGTTTTTCAGCCATTTTTCACTTCTTCGCTTTGCTTCTTCGTTAGGAATGAAGTTGCCTTTTTCTATATCTTTAAGTCCTTCGTCAATAAAGTTTCTTTGTTCATCGGTTAGTTTTATTGGGTCCCCTGCTAAATTTAGTTCCATATCAACTATCCCCAATATATCTTCCAATATTGATTCATCGTCAATATGAAGTATCTTTTCAATTAACTTTTCCTTTGTTCTCATACTATAAATATACGAATTTTTGTTGCCCTATGGGTAGAAAATAACGGCAAAATCCAAGAGGACTTAAATCCATTTACATTCATTTTCTTGGCAATTGTTATTTTTGGGTGATGAGATTATTAACCTCAATTTTGAATTTTGGAAGATGGTTTATCAATATAGACCAAATATTTTCATCAGAAATATTATCATAAGCGTGAATAACCTGGTTTCTTAACCCAATAATTGCTTTTGCATTTGAAATTTCATTTTCGATGGAACTATCATTTTGAAGAGCACGGTTCATTGCTTCACCGATGATTTCAAGATCACGATCAATGGCTCTTTTAAGCATAATGTTTTTCTGGTATTGAAAAAAGTCTTTGTCTTGATGTTCAAAATAACCGTCGATTTCATCAATGGCCAATTTAATATCCCACAACCATTTTAGCACTTTCTCATCCATAAACCAACACCTTATTTTTAATTATTGAATTGAGGAGTATTGGATTTTTTAAGGATTGCTCCTCTAAAAGATCGATTTCTCGCCCTAATAATTTTTTTAACTTTTCTTTGAAATTAATGTAGTTATCAAAGTATTGTGCTAGATCAATTGGTTTGAATTTAACCACAAAATCAATATCACTTTCCGAATTAAAGGTATTGTTTAATGCAGAGCCAAAAAGATACATTTTGTCAACGTGGTGTTTTTTACAAAGTATTTTTAAATGATCGAGGTGGTTTTCAATTAATTGCATATTCAAATTTAGTAATTTTATCATAACATTTTAATTTTCAGGATGATTCGGTACTTGTAATATTTTTTGTGATTCAATGATGGTTGTTTGCGTTTTGTTAATATATTGATTTTCAAGTGATTCAAAATATGATTTAACATCTTTTTCATCGTCCTTTATAAGCTTTAGAAATTCACTTGCGGAGTTAAAGTCAAGAAAGTAATTGAGAGATTTAATTTGGTTGTTATATGAGGTCAGAAGTGTTATTAAATCATAGTTATATCCTTTGTAATCAATAAGTTGTAAAAGTATTTGATTCGTCAAAGCAATGTCTATTTCAATTAAGGGCTTTTTTAAAATAAAATCTTTTTTGATCAAGGCTTCTGCTAAAAGTTTAATGGTATTTTTCAACAGATGGAGATGATGACTGTGCCAATATAATTCAGTATGAAGGGTATAAAGGAGCCCATTGTAATTTTGTTTTTCTTTATTATTTTGTTGACGTAGGGTAAGGTAATAAGTCAAAAAAGAAGCCAGAATTGCAATCAAAACTCCTCCAAGAGTTCCTAAAAATTATCCTTCATTTCGTGTCCAAAAGCTCTGATCCTGCATATCCGCATATTTTACTTGGGCAAATTAAGAATTTTAGAATAATAATCAAATATTGAGGGTGCGCCGATTTCTTGGGAACTGCCAATTTAGAAAGACGGTACTCTTTAGGGTTAGACCGGCAAAGTACCATGATAGAACCATCCTCAATCCTCCAAAATATAGCCCTTTCCATGAATATTCAGAATATTTACTTCCGGGTCTATTTTGAGGTATTTCCTTAATTTTGCCATGTGCACGTCCATGCTTCTTCTATTGAAGTAATCGACATTTCCCCAAAGTTCTTGTAGGACCACCTTCCTATCCAAAAGCTGGTTCTTTTTTTCACAAAGCAACCGCAACAAGGAAGCTTCTTTCTCCGTAAGTACGATCGTTTCATTATCGGCTACCAGCCTTCGGCTTTCCCAATCAAACCGCAACAACTTTCCGATTTTATAGATCAGTTGGGGGCTGTTTTGGTTTTGGGTTCTTCTTAAAACTGCTTGAATCCTTGCAATCAGCTCCTCCTCATCTACCGGTTTGATGATGTAGTCATCCGCTCCTTTTTGAAAGCCCTGCAATTTGTCTATTTTCATGGCCTTGGCGGTAAGGAAAATAATTGGAATAGAGTGGTTTACCTTTTTCAATTCACCGGCAAGGGTAAAACCATCCATTTTAGGCATCATGATATCCAAAATACAAAGGTCGAAAGATTCCTTAAGAAATGCTTCTTTGCCCAATTCACCGTCTTTCTCCCAGGAAACCTGAAATTGATGCATTTCAAGGTAAGTTTTCAAAGCATAGCCCAGTGTAGGGTCATCTTCTGCTAATAAAATTTTTGGATGCATGAATGTCTGATTTTTTGCTTATAAACAATGGAAAAGTAAGGGTGACTTTGCTGCCTTTTCCTGATTTGCTTTGGAAATTGATTTGCCCTCCATGAATTTCAGTCATCATCTTCACATAACTCAAACCAAGCCCAAATCCTTTGGTTTTATGCAGGTTACCCTGAGACACCCGGTAAAATTTATCAAAAATATTAGGCAGGTCTTTGCCTTCAATGCCGATACCAGTGTCCTGGATTGTCAAAACGAAGTTATTGCCACTGTTTTTGGTGGATATACTAATTTCAGGGGCATTTTCAGAATACTTGATGGCATTGTCCAGGAGGTTGTCAATAATGTTTCCGATGTGCATGGCATCCCCTAAAATACGGGAAGAGCTTGCTTCCAAATTGCAATTTAATATCCCATTTTCAGCAGTTATGATGATTTGGTATATCTGTGTTTTCTGGGATATGATCTCATGCAGATCGATTTTTTCCATTTTTAAGCCAGGATTTTTTCGCTCCAGTACCGTCAATTCCAACACCTTTTCAACTTTATTTTTCAGCAGGTGATTTTCTTTCTCCAGTAGGGTCAAATGGTGTTCCAGTTCCTTTTCAGTCAGGTTTTTTCGTTTTTCCTTGATGATTTTATAGATAATGGAAGAGGCGAAAATGGGGGTTTTAAGCTCATGGGTCAGGTTGTTGATAAAATCATTTTTTAATTCGGAGAGCTGTTTTTGTCGTTTTAGTACCAGGAAGGTACTGAAAAAACTTCCCAATAAAATAATGATAAAAACAAGAGTGATAATCAGAATGGAAAAAATCTGGTAAACGACATATAGGGATTTGTTGTAGAAAATCAGGCCAAAACGGAAGATCCCTTTGCCATAAGCTTCTCTGATCCTCCAACCTGCTTTGATCGCATATTTTTTAAAATCCGGTTGGTAAGCTTCTTTTGCAGAGGTATAAGCAATGGTATCTTCATATCTTTGGTAAAAGGCAAAATCGTAATTTAAAAATCCAATACCCCTTTCAAACAGGATACTGTCTGTAAAAGACCTGATGTCTGCCGTTAAATTTGCTTCTATAGAATCCCTCCTGGAAACAGGGTGTACCCGATCACCAAGCAATTCAATCAATTGATTGCTGATGTATTCATCGTCTTCTATTCGATGGTGCATGTCTAATAGCACATCCTCGATCTCCTCATCAAACTTATCACGTTGGATTTCCATTTCCAATTTGATAAGGTGGTACTGAACCAGTAGCAGACCGATCAAGGACACAAAGATCAATATGGTGATCACGTATATATGATCACGGACAAAATCAATCCATTTGTTAAGTAACCGATCAATCATTCACGATATTACGCAAATTACAGCCGATCAGGAAATATCTTAACTTTTGCTTAACGGTTTTAACTTTCTCTTTACTGACGATTTTTCTAAATTTTAAATACGTAAGATTTTATTATTGACCAATTTTGGATATTGTTATAATTCCGATTACCTTTTCAAATTACATAAACAGCTATTTTTATGGAGATTCCCATCCCCGATGATGAATTTAAAACCGGAGAAAAAGGTTATGGTTTTGGTCTGCCTTTGGTAAAGCACCTGATTGAGGGTATGGGTGGTACCTTAAAAATTGATTCTAAATTAGGGGCATATTCAAGGTTTGAGGTAGGACTTCCCGTTTGATTTTTTTCCGGTTTTGGTTTGATTTTGGTACCAAATTCACTTTTTTTGAAAATCAAAAAGCTACAATGCCATGGATAAATACACAATACCTCATTCCGAATTGGAGATTTCCCGGTTGATTTTTGGCTGTTGGGCCATCGTGGGAGGTTTTAACTGGGGACCCCAGGATGAAAGGGATTCCCTGGCTGCCATCAAGGAAGCTTATGACCAGGGTATAACCACCTTCGATACGGCAGAAGCTTATGGTGGCGGTGCCTCCGAAAACCTACTGGCAGAAGCTTTGGGAGAAAAGCGGAAAGACATCATCATTGCCTCCAAAGTAGGTCCTGATGATTTCTCCCCGGAAAATATTAGAAAAGCCTGTGAGAGGGGGTTGAAAAACCTACAAACGGATTATATCGACCTCTACCAGTTACACTGGCCCAACCCGGATCTTCCCCTCGAAGATTCATTGAGGGCTTTGGAATTATTGAAGCAGGAGGGAAAGATCAGGGCCTATGGGGTATCTAACTTTGGCACTAAATATTTGGAAAAATGCAAGTTATCCGGATTCAACATCAGCAGCAACCAGATGGCCTATAACTTACTTTTCAGGGCGATTGAATTCAGTATTCTTCCCAAATGTGTGGAGGACCAGGTACCGGTGCTTTGCTATTCACCCATCATGCAGGGGCTGCTTACCGGAAAATTTTCCTCAGAGGCAGCGGTGCCGGATGACAGGGCCAGAACCCGGCATTTTTCCAAAGAGCGGTCCCAATCCAGGCACCAGGAGGAGGGATGCGAGACCTTGACCTTTCAGACCATTGGGCAAATCAAAGCTTTTGCAGCGGAATTGAATATCTCCATGGGGAACCTTAGCCTGGCCTGGCTGCTCGAACAGCAAGGGGTGGCATCAGCCATTGTAGGGGGCAGAAATGCGGAACAGGTGAAGAAAAACATGGGTGCCTTAAATGCGGAACTTACCCCGGAGATGGTAAGAAAACTTAATGATATTACTGCCCCTCTAAAAGATGAATTAGGTCCCAATGCCGATCTCTGGCAGACGGATAGCAGGGTGATGTGATGTTTTGTTGATTGACATTCTTTGTTTTAAAATTTAGATTTGAGCGATATGGGGATAAATGATTTGGCTAAGGCTGATGATGTTGGTTTATGCCCTATTGCCTACAATTATAGCAATAAGTAATTAAAAACCTTGTCCTGTTAATGATTTTCAGCCGAAAAATTATTACCTACTCTATAGTAGTGTGGGAATAGCCCATTTTATAACAAAAAGCCTAAACCTATCCGGCTTTAGCCTAAATTAAGGTTTGGAATTGAAGGAAGTTGCAAAATTTTAATCATTTTCAAAAAGCCTAATTCGATCAGTTAATTGTATTTATTTAAAACACATGAGAGTTCTAAGTTTATTGATAAATATAATTGAGAAAATTATTATTATATTCATATTTTTTATTGAGGTTACAGGATCAATCATTTTGCTTTTGTCGGTGGCACCATATTCATTATTTTTCCATTTTTTTGATTTATTTTCTTTATATAAGTTTGAATTTTATTTTGAACTAAATATTTTCCAAATAATATTTTGATTTTTGTTTTTATGGTGGTCAATTAGAATTTTAGAATATTTTTGGAAGTTTTTTTCAATATTTCTTTTTGATGAAAAAAAATAAATGATTTGATGGATACCAACCTGGGTTCATGGTTTCTAAGTACCCAAATCAAATCCAATGAGACATATTCTCAGTAAAATGGCATACCTAGTCATAGGCTTTCCAATTTGAATGCTTATAAATATTTTTCTTAATCTTCAATTAATTATAATTTTTTCTTTAATTCTTTTTAACTTTTCTTCAAAGTATTTAATACTTAGTTCTGAAAGAAATGGATTTATTTCAGAATTGCCTTTTAGAATTAAATATTCAATATCAGAAATTTGAAACTCTAGCCTATTACAATCCTGGATTCTTTGGTTTTCACGTTTAAGTATTTCTTCACTTTTAAATTCGCTTTCATTCAACCATAATTTTAGTCCATTACAATTCAGAGGAAGGTATCTCCATTCCCTTTCATCATAAAATCTAGTAAGTTCCTCAACTTCAAAACTTTTTTCTTCCTTTATGAATTTATAACCTTCATATGCTTTGTGGCTCATTAGTTGATATGAAATATGATTTCTTAACCCCAATCTATCATCTTCTTGCAGGTTGTCTTCATTTGCCAGCCAATTTAGAAAAAACTTTAAATTTCCTGATATGATTGAGTTTTTGTGGGTATATATTACTGGGCTAAGGTAATTTTTAATGCCCCAAGTTTTAGTCAATCCTATCCCATAAGGACCAAAATTCTCTTTATGGTTATCCTGTAAATTATTGGGAATATCACAAAAACAAACAATGGGAAAGGCATGTATTAGATCAGTCCCATCCCCATATAAATCGTCTATATAGCTCAATTTTTTCATGCCATTTTATTGCATGGAAAAATTTGTCATAATGTTGGTTAAGTGCTTTAACTCTGTGGTATAATGGAAAAGGTAATCTGCACTTATTTTTGATTCGGTCATCTTTTTTTTTGGTTTGTTTGGGATGTTGAGGGGAGGGATGGTTTCGAGTTGGGTTGTTTCTTGGTGTAAATAACCGTTCCCACTCTATTTATGTGGTCTTTAAGTTCTGTATTGGTGAGTTGGGCAAAGTTGACCAAATCAAAATTGTAAAGCAATTGCAAGTCTTCCAAGGCAGCTTCAATATCCAATAAATCATTTAGTGCTATATTATCCCCTTTTATTGCCAGATCAATATCCGAACCTTCCCTAAAATTTTCCATTGCTCGTGACCCAAATAGGATAACCTGGGTTATTTTTGAAAAATTTTCGAAAACGTCAGAGATTTCATTCCATATTTCCCCTGATATTCCTGTTTTCATGAGAATAAATTTCCTGTCTTACCGCTTTTAAGGTTGTCTAGTCTCTCCCGAAGAAACGTAAACAGATCATAATATTCTTTGATGATAGCATCTGCAATGATCTTGGCAGTTTTACTATCGTAAGTATGGGATGTCAGCTTCCTGCTTTTTTTCAATCTTCTCCAGCTTTGTGCATTGTTAATCAGACCCATTTGAAACGCTTGATTTAAAACTTGACCTGGACCGTTGATTTCCGTGTAGCCTTGCTGCTTGATAAAATCCTGTAGTGTTTTCCAAGCCAACTCATAAGTATATTCGAATCGTTGGATCAATCCTTCAACCTCCAATTCTGAAAGTCCCTTATCCCCTGCCTGAGTCACAGCCTGGGAAAGTTTGTTTAATGCCTTATTATAATTTGAGAATCTTTGCTCCCAACGAATGTCTTCAGTCATTAGTTAGTTTTTAATAAATATAAGGAGATACCAGCACCAAAGTAAATTTTTCTCTAACTATTAATACTTTTTGGAAAATCGACTTCCAAAAAACAAATAGAAATCCCTGAATTTTCCTTTCAACTGCAAATCTATTGTCTGGATCATGTGCTGGTCCAATAGAAAATTATACGTATCGTAAAACAAGGATGAAATGAAATACTGGCATCATTTATGGTTGAAAGTTGGTATAACTACTTCATTTTTCATATTTCTAAATTTATCAAGATCATGTTTGAATTGGGAAAAAACGAAATCAAATTTCTTTACAATGGCAATAAATTGGAAGATAAGGAAGCTTATGCCTATGCCTTAACCCTTCATAAGCATGTAATCAATGAATTGGATGTTTCTAAAAATGACATGACCCCAACCCAGGTTTCAGAACTGGCCAAAAAGCTGGACAAAAGAATCATTGATCTTTTTGACAAGAAGTCTGAATATTTCAGGGATAACATTCAGGGGAAAAGCATAGAAGAATCCGACCTTTTGACCTTGTTGATCAAAGAAAAATCTGCTTTGAGAACGCCCATTTTAATTTCAGAAGATAAAGCTGTAGTTTTAGAATATCCAAGAGATACCATTAAGATGGATATGGTGTTCAATGAAATAAGGGCAAAAGGAGCGGATTGATTCATTTAAACCGTTGGAAATTGATCATTCACCCTATGTCAAAAGTCTTCCATAAATAGGATTCATTTCACCGCTTGCTATAATCTCATTGACAAACGCAAACATTCAAGTTGGATTAAATAAACTTTACTGGCTGATTGATTCCATAGCTTCAAGGTGATGATTTATTAAGTTTGACCGTGCCCTCATCCATTTTTCAAATGCCATTTGTAAAGGTATATTCATTTTGCTTGGAGTACCAAAAACCGGGTACTTTTTCTGGATTCATGAGAATTGAGAACCAAAGTTTGGGCTCATGTAAGAGAAAATGCAGAGAAGAAAGGTATTTTTATTGATCACCTAAACGGATTTTCGGACCATTGTCACTGTCTGGTTTCTTTCGGGATGGAATAAACCATTCAAAAAATGATGCCATTGATTAAGGGAGAATCTTCTTTTTTGATCAAAAAAAGCCTTTTAGTTGAACTATAAAATCAACTTAAGCCTTTTATAGGAACTTGATTGACTGATCCTTCCCGACAGGATAATCGATTTCCTCAAAAATGTCCCTTAGCCTTCACTATTGAATCAATAATCACGAACCAGAAGTTTGCTTAATTTTTCATGTATTATCCCTTCTATGTATCAAACACTAATTATCGGAACAGTTTTTTTTATTTTTACGGGTTCACTTGCTTCTCAGACCCTTGAAAATCCTACAAAAAATGATACAACCGCTATAAAATCCCTGGATACACTGAGTCAGGAATTGATTTCCGTGTTTTTGGATTGCCAAGACTGCGACAACAGCTTTATCCGCCAGCAGGTAGACTTTGTCAATTATGTTAGAGATCCGAATTTAGGACAAGTGCATCTTTTTATAAATTCTCAAGGTACCGGAAGCGGTGGCCGTACATTCACCTTATCATTTATAGGAAAAGGTGAATACGAAGGAATCAACAACACCTTGACATTTACCACCCTCCAAACCAATACCCGAGATGAAGAAAGAAAAGGACTTAATTCCATTATAGAATTGGGCCTTGTACCCTATGTGGCCCACACTGCCATGGCTGATAAGCTTGTTGTGACTGTTTCTGACATTCAGGTGGAACAGACTCCTGAAGAGGATAGCTGGAACAACTGGATTTTTGAGATTTATTTTGGAATCAACTTCGACAAGGAAACAAATAAAAGTGCCCTAGACTTGAGATATGGTCTTTCTGCTGATCATATTACAGAAACCTGGCGGATTCACCTTCGGCCATATTTTAATTACAACCAAAGAAATTTCATTAGAGACGAGGAAGAAATCCAGAGTATCCTTCACCGAAATGGATTTGATGGAAGTGCAGTGAGAAGTATCAATTCCCATTGGTCGGGGGGATTGTTCAGCACCATGATCTCATCGACCTATGGGAATATTAATTATGGAATTTCATTAAGGCCCGCTATCGAATACAGCTTTTATCCTTACAAAGATGCGCTTCGAAAGGAAGTTACGCTCGCCTATAGCGCAGGGTTCGACAAGCGGTCATATTTGGAGGAAACAGTGTTTGGACAACTTGCGGAAACACTTCCCAGTCATGCACTGGAATTTGGCGTGAGAATCCGACAACCATGGGGTTCGTTAAGGGTGGAGCTCGAAGGGTCTCAGTTTTTGCATGATATGAGCAAAAACCGACTTTCTTTTGAAAGTGACCTTTCCTGGAGAGTCTATAAAGGTTTGTCCGTTAACTTCAGGTCTGAAATTGACATCGTAAGGGATCAGTTGTCGCTACCTAAAGGAAATATATCACTGGAAGACATTCTATTGCAACAGCGTCAGCTGGCCACCAGCTATGGGGTCTCGGTAAATTTTGGGGTCAGCTATAGCTTCGGTTCCATGTACAACAGTGTGGTGAATACCAGACTTTGATTTTATAATTCCCCTACGAAGATGAACAATATTTGTTCTCAAAAAACACCTATCTAATCAGGATACGCTGACTTTCGGAGAAATGGCAGAACAAATCTCGGCAGTTTTAGGAAAACAAATCACCTACCAATCTCCCAATCTGATATCTTTTTTTATGCGAAAGCGAAGGGAAGGAGTACCGGGCAGGTTTATTTTTGTCATGATCATGCTGCATTATTTTCCAAGGCTTCAAAAATCGCCTGCTATATCCGAGGCAGTAACCCAAATTACTGGAGACTTGCCGATAGATTTTAAGGAATTTGTAGAGCACAACAGGACATTATTTTACTGAGAACCTGAGTTCGATTCTAGATGAAGTATATTTTGCCAGTCAGTCACCTCTTTGA
>JBBDSB010000636.1:0-16832 GCA_040905205.1 Cyclobacteriaceae bacterium | reverse complement strand
TCGATTTCATCAATTTCTTTTCACAAGATTGAGGGTAAAAAAAATGGTGATAATGGAAGTTAAAAACCAATAAGTCATTAATTTACTTTTTTACCCACCAATTCAGCCAAATTGGCCAATTCCTTTTTACTATAAGCTAATTTGCTGACTAAGTAGAACAAAACAGGAACCAAAACCAAGGTGAAAAAAGTGGCTGAAAACATTCCTCCCACCACGGTCCAGCCTATGGTTTTTCGTGCAACAGATCCCGCCCCGGAAGAAAATGCAAGTGGCAGAACCCCTAGTATGAAAGCAAAAGAAGTCATCAAAATAGGTCTTAACCGTAATTGGGCAGCCATTGCCGCCGCTTCGTGAATAGGAATGCCTTTATCCACACGCTCTTTTGCATATTCCACTATTAAAATGGCATTTTTTGCTGCCAAACCAATGAGCGTAAGCAAACCGATTTGGGCATATACATTATTGGTGAGCGATGGAAACAGCATCAAGGTTACAATGGCTCCAAATACACCGGTAGGGACGGCCAGTAACACGGAAAAAGGCACAGACCAGCTCTCATAAAGTGCCGTAAGACATAGAAAAACAAATACAATCGATAGGATAAAAATGATAAGGGTATTTCCTCCGGATTTGATTTCTTCCCTGCTGACCCCGGCAAAATCAATTCCATATCCTATGGGAAGCTCAGCAGAAGCCAACTCATTGATTTTTTCTATGGATTGTCCTGAGCTGTATCCGGGGGCTGCATCCCCATTTATAGTACTGGACCTGAAAAGGTTAAAATGACTGATTAAGGGCGCATTTTCTATGACTTCGGTGGTGACCAGATTACTCAGTGGAAGCATGTCACCGGACCTGTTTTTTACAAATATTTGTTGTAGACCAGATAGATTTTCACGGAAGGAAGTATCTGCCTGGGCAATTACCCTGAAATTTCTGCCATATAATATAAAATCATTTACATAAGTACTCCCCAAATAAGTCTGCATGGTAGAATAGGCATCTCCGATATTGACACCAAGTCTGGCAGTTTTTTCCCGATCCAACGCCACCCGGTAGGAGGGTGTGGTTGCACTAAAGAAAGTAAAAGCATTTTCAATTTCCTCTGTCTGGTTGATTTTAGAAACAAATTCCTTCACCTGTATTTCAAATTCATCGATGCTGGAAGTTCCGTCCAAATCCTGTACGACCATAGAAAAACCTGATGTACTGCCCAATCCGGGGATAGCGGATGGTGCTACGATAACGATTTTAGCTTCAGGGACTTTTTCACTTAACTCTTTTAATAGCCTATCCCGTATTTCAAAAGCATTTTGGCCTTTACCCTTTCTTTTACTCCAAGGCTGAAGTTGGGAAAATACTGTTCCACTATTGGACTTACTGGAGAAATTGATGGCATTAAGGCCCGTGACCGCTGTGAAATGAAAAATATCATCTTCCTCACCCAAGATTTCCATCAATTTTTTGATCGTTTCCAAGCTTCTGGCTGTGGAAGCCCCTTCCGGCAATTCATAAGTAATGAACAGCCTTCCTTCATCTTCATTGGGTATAAACCCAGATGGTTTAATGTTGAAAAGAAAAATAGTAACCACGACCAACAACACTAAACCGCCTATATAATACCGGGCCAGGGAAAAACTTTTATGAATGCTTTGGATATAGCGTTTTCGGAATGACTCAAATTTTAGATTGAACCAGGAAAAAAAACGTTGAATGCCTTTAGCAGGTTGGGATGGTTTTATCGGTTGGAGTATCAATGAACACAGGGCAGGGGTCAGGGACAATGCTACAAATCCGGATATCAGGCCGGAAGCGGCGATGGCCATGGCGAATTGTTGGTACAACCGGCCGACGATTCCTGGAATGAACCCCACTGGAATAAAAACCGCTGCAATGATGAGTGACATGGCAATGACAGGGCCAGAAATATCCCTCATGGCTTTGGTGACCGCCTCCTTTGCCTGGAGCTTTTCTTTTTCCATATAGCCCATAGAGGCTTCAACTACCACGATGGCATCATCGACGACGATCCCAATGGCAAGCACAAAACCAAAAAGCGTAAGATTATTTATGGAAAAGCCCAAAGGTACAAATAGGGCAAATGTTCCGATAATGGAAACCGGGATGATGAGTATTGGAATCAAGGTGGTTCTCCAGTTTTGGAGAAATATAAAAACGACCAGTGAGACCAATAATAAAGCGAGGATCAAAGCTTCCACTACTTCCGCAATGGATACCCGGACCACGGATGCGGATTCGAAGGGGATGACATATTCCATGTCGTTCGGAAAATTTCCCCGAATTTCATCCATAGCTGCGATAATCCCTTCCTCAACATCCAGGATATTGCTGTTTGGCGTTTGATACACTATAAGATATGCTGCCGGTTTGCCATCGGTGAAATTATTTACCGAATAGTCAAATCTTCCCAGCTCCACCCTGGCCACATCTTTGAGATAAACCAATTGTTTCCCATCTTCAGCCGTCTTTACAATAACATTTTCAAACTCTTCCTCACTGCTAAGCCGCCCATTGGTAAATAGGGTATATTCAAAGGATTGATAACCCTGCTGGGGAGGGGTGCCCAATGCCCCGGCCGCCACCTGGATATTCTGTTCCCTTAAGGCATTGATGACTTCTCCCGCTGATAGTTCCGTTTGGAACAGTTTATCTGGCTGCAGCCAAATCCGCATACTGAAATCCTGAGCCCGGGTGAATATATCGCCTACACCTGGAACCCTGAGCAATTCGTTTTTGACAAAGATATTGGCATAATTATTTAAAAAATCGATGCCATGGGTCCCCTCCGGAGAGAACATGGAAACGATCATCAAGAGACTGGGATTTCGTTTTCGGATGGTAATACCCAACCTTCGGACTTCTTCGGGCAGCAAAGCCTCTGCCACATTAATGCGGTTTTGTACCTCCACTGCTGCGATATCAATATTTGTCCCAACTTCAAAGGTGATATTCATGGTCATTCTCCCCTCATTGCTGCTGGTGCTTTCTATATAGGCCATGCCAGGGGTACCGTTGATCTGAGTTTCCAATGGGGTAGCGACGGTTTTTTCAATGGTTTCGGCATCTGCACCGGTATAGGTAGCCGTAACCTGGATTATGGGAGGTGTAATATTGGGATATTGAGAAACCGGGAGATTGACAATGGCCAGTGAACCTAAAAGCAGCATGACCAATGAAATGACAATTGCAAAATTGGGACGCTTTATAAAAGTGGATGCAATCATTCGGGATTATTGTTTTGCGTTGTGATCTTATCCCCATCTTTTAATTTCTGCGTACCACTGATAATAATTTCCTGACCCTCATTCAAGCCTTTTATTACAATTATACGATCTTTAAATTTTCGACCCAATTCTATTATCTTCTCATGGGCGGTTTCCCCTTCCTTGACAAAAACCGATGTTTCTCCCATTCTTTCCATGGTGGCCTTTTGAGGAATTGTGAGTACCCTTTCTCCATTATTGGCTTTAACATTTATATTGGTGCTTAAACCAGGTTTGAGAACATGATCCGGGTTGGGGAAATTGAGTCTGATTTGTATGGTGCCGGTTTCCCGATCAATTGCCCTGTCCATATTTTCAAGGGAACCCGGATAAGGGTGTAGGTGGCCGTCAGGCATCCTTATCATAAATGTGCTATCTGACATGATCTCATTTTTATTTTCCATCATGGTCTGGAACTTTTGGAGATTTTTTTCTCCGGCAAAAAAATCAACCCCAATGGGGTCATTGGAGGAAATGACATTGAGAAGCGTTTGGCCCTGGTTTACCAAAGCGCCTAATCGTACAGATGAAAAGCCAATAGTACCACTGAATGGGGAACGAATAGAGGCGTATCGAAGATTGGTTAAATCATTGTCCACTTGAGCCTGGGCAGACAGTAATTCCGATTCTGCATTGCGCAAATCAGTAAGGGCATTGTCGTAAACCTGACCCGCTATGGCATTTCCTTCTCTGAGCTTTTGATATCTTTCGAGGTCTCTTTGAACCCTTTCCAAGTTGGACGCGGCAATCTTCAGTCTTGACTCCGATTGTTTCAACGCTGCCTGATACCTGCTTTTATCTATTTCATATAGTAATTGTCCCGTTTTGACCTTTTGGCCATCTTTAAAAAGGATGTTGGTGATGTACCCACTCACATCCGCCCTCAATTCAACTTCCTGTAAGGCCACCGTGACACCTGGATACTGATCCGTTAATTGGACCGTCTCTTTCCTGACCTTTTCTGTCTCCACCCGGGTAGCAGGGCTTTCCGTATTTTGTTTTTCATTGCAGGAATATTGAAGGATCAACAGCCCGATAAGTAACAGCTTCTTTTTCATCAATAGTCGGTTTTTATTTCTCCACGGGCTTTTTGAAGGTCTATTTTGGCCGTTATGGCATTGAAAAGGGAACGCAAGTAGTTGATTCTGGCCGTTCTTAAATCAGTCTCTGCCTGTATCACTTCCAGAAAGTTTTTGATTCCCTGCTCATATTGTAAGCTGATGGTCTCGTAAATTTCTTCTGCCAGTTTCCGGTTGCTTCTTTGCACTTTCAGCAAATAAAAACTGTTTTTATAAGCACTTAATGCCTCCTGCATTTCCAGGTTTGCTTCTAAAATAAGGTTTTTTTGGGCCAAATTGATATGCTGTAGATCCAGAGCTGCCATTTTTGCCTCAAACTTTCTTTCTCCTCCCAAAAAAATGGGAAAATTTAGCTGCAGTCCTACCAGGGAAAATGAATATACCTGGTTAAAAAGTTCACTTCCGACCGGACTTAAAAAAAGGAAATTGTAATCATAAAATGCGGAAACATTTGGTAAAAACCTTCTTTTTTGGAAGCGTATTTCAGCCTTCTGAATGCTTTTTTGGCTTTCTAAAAGCTGGTATTCAATCCGGCCTTTTGGTTGGTAAATAAATAGCGTATCCGGGGAAAGTTGCTCCTCAAGCAGGGATGTCGATGCTTCAACACGGAATTCGGTGTTTTCCTCCAATCCCAACCAATATCTTAATTCAGCCATTTTAACCTCCTTCTCTTCCAGGTATTGGTACAGCAGACTTTGGGTGTTTTGAAGGGTAATGGTCGCCCTTTTGAAGTCTATATTATCTGTTAACCCTGCCTCCAACTGTAACTTTGCATCCTTCAGTTGCCTGGTTTGCCGTTTGATATCCTCCTCTGCCAACCTCACCTGTTCTTCTGCCAACCTCACCTCATAAAATGTTTTGCTGAGGCCTACCACCAATTGTATTTTAAAGTCTTCCAAAGTCTGTAATGCCGTATTTTTTAAGTATGGTGCCTGATCGTTGATTCTAAAAAGTTCATTGTTAAGAAGGTTTTGGGACAAGGAAAAATTCAAATTGGCATTATGGGGAACACCGGTACGGACCTCCTGGAATTGCCCTGATTCCGGATCATCAAAGTCCGGAAAAATGGCAACCGGCTGTTGAAAATACCGGTTGAGCCCACCGGTCAGATTAAGTTGGGGAAACCAACCCGCTTTTCCGGATTTAACCATATAATCTGTCTTTTCTGTTCCATTAATGAACTGCTGTAAAAGCGGTTGATTGTCAAAGGCCATAGAAATGGCATTTTCCAAATTTAAAAGCATCACTTCCCTTTCTTGTGAAAAAACCTGACCTATTAAGGAAAAAAACAAAATTGGGATGGAAAACAATTTTTTCATTAATCGGTAGATATTGGCTGGTGGACAAGTAAAATTCCTTGTCAATTTCTCAAAATAAATTGAGTTTACCAAAACCGAAAACTCATAAATAGGGTTGAACCAATTTTTCGCTCCTTTCCCAAACCTGATCCCTCAATTTTTTTGATTGGGCTTTTTTGGAGGGGGAAGCAATTTTTGATTTTTTATAATAACCTCCGTTTTCGCCGGGAACTTTGGCCGTGGTTGCCAGAAAAATCCCTGTTTCTGCTCCTTTTTTGGGGCTGATCATAAAGGGTTTGAATAGAGATAGAAAAACCTTGAAAAAACCCTTACTCTGGTGGCCAAAATTGGTGTCGACTACCCCCGGATGAAGAACATAGGCCTGAATGTTCCGGTCCCCGAATTTTTCAGCCAGAGATTTTGTAAAAAGAATATTGAAAAGTTTTGCATTGGCATAGGCCTTAAAAGAGCTGTACCCCTTTTCAAATTGAAGATCATCCAAATTTACGGAAGCGGCTTTGTGGGCATCTGAACTGACATTGATAACCCTTGCTCCATTTTTATTTGTCAAAAGGGGCAACATTTTGAGCGTCAACAAAAAATGACCCAGGTGGTTGGCTGAAAAAGTGAGTTCCAACTGATTCTTGGTTATGATTTTTTCCGGAAAAATACCACCGGCATTATTGATCAAAACATCAATGGAATCAGTTTGGGCACTGATCATTTCTGCCGCCTTACTCACGGATTCCAGGTCAGCCAAATCGCAAGGTACCAGTACGAATTTATCTTCTTTTCCGACTGGTTTTATTTTCCCGACAAGTTTTTTTGCTTTTTCGATATCCCTCACCAAAAGGAATATTTTTGAAAACCCGGGAGCAAGGGCTTTTACTTTTTCTACACCAATTCCTGATGTGCCTCCGGTTATGGCTAAGTTCATGTATTTTCTGGGTTGGTTCAATTTATTTTTTAAACTGATCAAAAGAGTGGATTGTTCAAAGAAAGTTAGGTAGGGTTCCCTATACTTCCAAAGTACGATAAACAAACTTCCCGGTCCTAAAATAATTCCTTTTTGCTTCCTATAAAATTTTGCAATTCTGAATTTATTAATTCAATAAATTAATTTTTCCTATTTTTGTTTGTAGGATATTTTATCAAGTTGTCATTAATATGATACTGAAAGGGCTGATTTTATAATTATGGATTTGTATGCCAATAGGTTATACTATATGTTTTATCTATTCGAAAGCGTAAATAACCAATTACTGTGGAGAGAAAAGAAAAATTTATAGATGTAAAGAAAATAATAGCTGGGAAAAAACCGGGTTTACTTAGGTGGATGCCGGGGTTTTTGATTGGCTATATCAAGCGTATTATTCATGAAGATGAGGTCAACTTTATCATGAATAAATACGGTCATTTAAGGGAGTTGGAATTTGTAAATGCGTTGATCCGGGAATTCGGTGTGGATGTGGAAATCAGGGGCCAGGAAAATATTCCCTTGGAAAAAAGTGTGATTTTTGCATCCAATCATCCTTTAGGTGCATTGGATGGAATTGTTTTGATGCAAGTTTTAGGCGAATTCAGAAAGGATCTTAGGTTTTTAGTCAATGATATTCTTTTAAATATACCACATTTTGGAAAGCTATTTGTCCCTATCAATAAACACGGTGGACATGGCAGGAAGGGCGCAGAAATATTGGAATCAACCTATGCATCCCAAAATGCCATCATGATCTTTCCTGCCGGGCTCGTATCAAGGAAACAGGAATACGGAATTAAAGACCTGGAATGGAAAAAAAGTTTTATCAATAAAGCGAAGAAATACAAAAAAGATGTAGTACCGGTGTACATGGAAGGTCGGAATTCATCATTTTTTTATAATTTGGCCATGCTAAGGAAAAAAATGGGTGTTAAGGCCAATGTTGAAATGTTTTATCTTGCGGATGAAATGTTTGGACAAAAAAACAAAAAAGTAGTGGTCCATATAGGAAAACCGATCTCTTACGAGTATTTTGATGATTCTAAAACTGACAAATACTGGGCAGAGGAAGTGAAAAAGATAGTTTACAACATTGTCCAAGAAGAGTAAGATTTATGCAGGATATTATCAGCCCTATTGACAGGGAGGTTTTAAAAAGTGAATTGACCCCAGAAAAATTTTTGAGGTATGTGAATAATGGGGACAATGAGATCTATTTGGTAAACCACCATAATTCGCCCAACATATTAAAGGAAATTGGAAGGTTGAGAGAATTATCATTTAGAGCTGCCGGCGGGGGGACAGGATTGCCTATGGATATTGATGAAAATGATACCTGCAAAAATTGTTACCAACAATTGATTGCATGGAACCCGGATGATGAAGAAATCATCGCTGGATACCGGTTAATAAAATGTACGGATGCAGGCTTTACATCCAATGGGGAAGTAAACCTATCTACGGCCCATCTTTTTAGGTTTTCGGGTAAATTTATCCGTGAATACCTTCCCTATACCATTGAATTGGGAAGGTCATTTGTACAACCCAATTATCAACCGAGTGTCGATAACCGCAAAGGTATTTTTTCTTTGGACAACCTTTGGGATGGTTTGGGTGCAGTAGTCAGGATTAATCCGGATATTAAATACCTTTTTGGAAAAGTGACCATGTATCCCCATTACAATCATGAAGCAAGGGATCTTTTGATTTATTTTATGAATCACTATTTTCCGGATAATGAATCTCTTGTTACTCCCATAAATCCTTTGGGATTTAAAACAGATATGAAAACCACAACAGGGGTTTTTGACGGTTTGCCCTATAAAGATGGATATAAATCCCTGAATACCAAGGTTAGAAATCTTGGGGAAAACATTCCCCCATTGATCAACACTTATATGAATTTGTCGTCCACCATGAAAACCTTTGGGACGGCCATGAACTATGAGTTCGGAGCAGTGGAGGAAACTGGAATTTTGATTACCATTTCAGATATTTATGAAACTAAAAAGCACAGACATTTAGAAACCTTCGAAAGGGATAAATTCTATAAAGAAAGGAAAACCTGATTTTGACACCTCCATACAAAGCATCCAAAAAAATGAATTTGCAGTCCTTCGGAAAAACCGGATTGTCCTTGCCACCTATCGTTTTTGGAAGCAGTGCATTCGGAAATCTGTTTCATGAATATCCACTTTCCTTAAAGAAGGAAATTCTTGCGGAAATCTTCAGACAGACTGCTCCCTATACCGTTTTTGATACGGCAGGGAAGTATGGTGCTGGTTTGGCCCTGGAGGTTTTGGGTGATTTTTTACAGGAACAGGGTATCAAAAAAGATGAAGTCATTATTACCAATAAACTCGGTTGGGTAAGGACTGAATTGAAGGGGAAGGAACCAACCTTTGAACCGGGTATTTGGAAAGGCCTACAGCATGATGCGGTGCAGAAAATAAGTTATGATGGTATTTTGGAGTGTTTTGAAAAAGATAAGGCGCTTCTTCGTCAAAATATCCCTCAATTGGTGTCGGTACACGATCCTGATGAATACCTTGCCGGGGGAAAGTCCAAAGCAGGAAAAGAGCAAAGATGGCAGGAAATCCTTTCCGCCTATAAGGCTTTGGAAAAATTGAAATCAGAAGGTAGGATAAAAGGAATTGGGGTAGGGGCAAAAGACTGGAAAACCATCAGGGATATTTACCAATATATAGATTTGGATTATGTGATGTTGGCCAATAGCCTGACGCTGATATCCCATCCTCCTGAACTGATGCAATTTGTAGAAAATTTGAGAAAGAACCAGGTAGGCATCATCAATGCGGCAGTATTTCAATCCGGCTTTTTGGTGGGAGAAGATTATTTTAATTACAAATTGATTGATCCCAATAATTTATCTGATCAGGCTAAAATCAATTGGAGAAACCAATTTTTTGAAGTGTGCCGGCAATATGATGTTGCTCCTGACCATGCTTGTATTCGGTTTGCCCTTCGTGTTCCGGGAATTTCAAGTGTGGCTTTGAGCATCAATAACCCCTTTCTGGTCAGCAAAAATATGCAGGCAGTAAAGGCGGAATTGCCCAGGATTTTTTGGGACGAGATGAAAAACAGAAAACTGATTCCCGATTTTGCGTTTTTATGAATTTATAATCAAATAGAAAAACCATCCGATGACCCAAGACCAAAACCAGCCAAAAGGCACTTTGATTTCCAGGAAAAACTTTTGGCCATTCCTTTTATTGACCTTCCTATTTTTGCTTTGGGGTGTGGCCCACAATATGACCGACACCCTTTTGGCGGCATTTAAGAGAATTATGAGCATGACGGATTTTCAAACTTCCTGGATCCAGTTGGCTTTTTACGGTTCTTACTTCTGCCTCGCCTTACCGGCCGCCATTTTTATCAGAAAATACACCTATAAGTCTGGGATTTTGTTGGGCTTGGGCCTTTATGCATTAGGTTCTCTTTTATTTTATCCTGCTGGAATAATGATGTCCTACGGATTTTTTCTTCTTGCCCTTTATGTATTGGCAGGAGGTCTCTCTATTTTGGAGACAGCAGCTAACCCCTATATTTTGGTGATAGGACCGCCCGAGACGGCTACACAAAGATTAAATTTGGCACAGTCCTTTAATCCAATAGGCTCAGTCATTGGGGTATTCTTGAGCAAGGTTTTTATTTTGTCAAAACTCAATATGGCTGAAGCTGATGACAGGTCAGGTATGGATGCCGGAACCCTTCAGGCGATGCAGGAACAAGAATTGGCCGGGGTGGTGAGCACCTATGTTGGTGTAGCCGTATTTTTAGTGTTGGTTTGGTTTGTGATTAAGGCGGTCAAGATGCCGGTTGCTTCAGAAACGGTGGAGAAAGATGGTATCAGGGGCGGGTTTAGGAGATTATTTAAAAATAAAAATTACGTAAAGGGGGTGATGGCCCAGTTTTTTTATGTGGGCGCTCAAATTGGAGTCTGGTCATTTACCATTAGGTATGTGATGGAAGAATTGGACCTGTTTGAAGATGATGCCTCTGATTACTATCTTTTATCTTTGATTTTGTTCGCTGCGAGCAGGTTTTTCTTCACGGCATTGATGAAATTCTTCAAGCCTTCGATATTATTGGCCGGGTCTTCTGTAGTGGCCATTTTACTTTGTTTGGTCGTCATATATTCCAGCGGCCTGGTGGCTGTGGTTGCATTGGTCCTGGTTTCGGTTTGCATGTCCCTGATGTTCCCTACGATTTATGGCCTTGCTGCCGAAGGGTTGGGTAATGACACCAAATTAGGTGGATCCGGTTTGATTATGGCTATACTTGGAGGGGCCTTGATTACGGCCATTCAGGGTCAGGTTTCCGATATCAGTGGAAGTATCCATATGTCCTATTATGTACCACTGGTTTGTTTTGTAGTGGTCATGTATTTTGGGTTGTCCCACTATTTCCATCGCCCTTCGGCAACAAGCCGGACCTAAAGTATATTTCCGAATACCTGATTTAAAAAAAGCCATTGCCGTCAATGGCAAAGGCTTTTCTCCTTGGTGTAGGGTTATATTTTAACGTGAATTCGGGGTGAGATCGTCTCGAAAAACCGACTATTTCGTCACTGCGAACCCTTTTTTGGTGGGTTGCTGGGCAGGAAAGGGTGTGGCAGTCCCGTTTTATTTGGGATTCCAACGGCTTTCTCCGTGCCAACCCACTCTAACCCTACCGATGACGGTTTTATTCTGAAATCAGGTCGAACTCCTATGTTGTTTTAAATGGCATTGGCCCATACTCGCCCCTCTGTCCCCTTAAGGAGAAGCAGCCCACGGGCCTGACCCCTTAGAAGATCTAGACATATAGGTTTATCGACAAAATTGATGTGACATGACACTAGTGATTAGCAGCCGTTAAAGGTCGTAAAATCCAAAATATTCCCGGGCGTTATTGTAGCAAATATCCTCCACCATTTTGCCCAGCCAGTTTTCATCAGCAGGCAATTCTCCGTTGGCAACGTCCTGGCCAATCAGATTACAAAGTATTCTCCTGAAATATTCATGGCGGGGAAAGGAAAGGAAACTTCTTGAATCCGTCAGCATGCCAACAAAGCAGCTCAATATACCCATGTTGGAAAGAGTGTTTATTTGTTTTTCCATCCCATCCTTTTGGTCCATATACCACCATCCGGACCCAAACTGTACTTTCCCTTTGATGGAGCCATCGTTGAAATTGCCCACCATCGTGGCCATCACCTCATTGTCAGCGGGATTAAGGTTATACAATATGGTTTTGGTGAGTTGGTCACTGCTATCAAGGTGGTTAAGGTATTTGGCCAGGGACACACTTTGAGGAAAATCACCTATGGAATCAAAACCGGTATCAGGCCCCAAAGTGCTAAGCATACGCTCATTGGTATTGCGCAGGGCGCCCAGATGGTATTGTTGGGTCCAGCCTTTGGCATGGTACATTTTACTCAGGGCAGTCAGGGTTTCAAATTTAAAATAGCGGATTTGATCAGGGTCCAGCTTATCCCCTTTTTTAACTTTATCAAATAGGCTTGAAATGGAATATTTTCCCTTTTCAAAAAAATAAATCTGTTCCAATCCATGATCTGAAAGTCTTCCTCCGTTCTCGTGGAAATAGGCTACCCGGTTTTCCAATGCCGAAATCAAATCATCGTAATTATGGATGCGGGTTCTGCTGACAGTTGAGAGTTTGTCCAAATACGTGGAATATGAATTCGGATCTTCAACCGCATAAGCTTTATCTGGCCGGAATGCGGGCAACAATAATATTTTAAGTCCATCTTTTTTAGCTTGTTGATGGTAGGCCAAATCATCTGTAGGATCATCTGTGGAACAAACCACCTCTACATTCATTTTGGAAAGGAGTCCTTGGGTACTGTAAGATTTCTGTTGCAGGAGTTCGGTAGTTCTTTCATAAATTTCAGGTCCTGAATTTCCGGTAAGGAGCTCATCTATTCCAAAATATCGATCTAGTTCCAGATGGGTCCAGTGAAATAGCGGGTTCCGCATGGTATAAGGTACGGATTCCGCCCATTTTTGGAATTTTTCGGCATCTGTAGATTGACCTGTGATGTATTTTTCATTGACACCTAAAGTCCTCATGGCTCTCCATTTGTAGTGATCTCCCTTGAGCCATACCTCTGTCATATTGGTGAATTGTCGGTTCTTGGCAATATCATGGGGCGAAAGGTGGCAGTGATAGTCGATGATCGGCATTTTTTTTGCGTGATCATGGTAAAGTGTTTTGGCAAAATCACTTTTTAAAAGGAAATCATCTGTAAGAAAAGTTTTTTGTGGAGGGTTCAATGTATTTTTCATTTTTGCACTTAATTTATTTTAAAGTAATATTCCATTTTATTGAGCAATTTAGGCAATCGATTGCACAAATTAAACCAATCATTTCGGAAAATATTTGTTTTGGCAATGTTTTGTTTATAATACAAGCGCTATTGGTATTAAAATTTTGTAAATTGAACTTAATAACTGTTGTTCTGTCATAAGTTTTTAAAGGCTTGGTGTCAGGAAATGGTTGGTATTTTAAAATAAATTGAAAAACATGATAAGAAGAAATTTCTTAAAAAAAGGTATAATGGCTGCGGCCTGCCCTTTGGTACCCGCTCAGGGAATTGGAAAGCAGGATGACGACCTGAGCGTCCCAAAAGCTGGTAATAACATTAAATTAAGTCTTAATGCCTATTCCTTCCATTCCCTTCTTTCCAAAGGGGAGATGTCATTGGAGGATTTGTTTGGGTATTGCTCCCAATTAGGATTCCCGGGTGTGGATTTAACCGCCTATTATTTCCAGGGATATCCTGAAGTTCCCGAAGACAGGCTTCTTTATGAAACCAAAAATAAGGCTGCTAGACTGGGCTTACATATCAGTGGTACCGGGGTAAGAAACGATTTCACTTTAAAGGATAAAAGCGTAAGAATAAAAGAGGTTCAATTGGTGAAAAACTGGATTATAGCGGCTTCAAAGTTGGGGGCACCTGTCATCAGAATTTTTTCCGGTACTCGGCATGTAGAACCGGAGGCTTGGAACGAGGTGGCCAAGTGGATGGTGGAAGATATGCTGGAATGTGTGGAATTTGGTAAAGAACACGGTGTCATTGTAGCCTTGCAAAACCACAATGATTTTATCATGACTGCTGATCAGGTGAATTATTTTTTCAGGGAAATTGATTCTCCCTGGTTTGGACAAATACTTGATATTGGCAGCTATTCAAAACTCGAACCCTATGAGGAAATTAAAAAGAATATTGGCCATGCTGTCAGCTGGCAGATAAAGGAAATGGTCAACCATTTTGGAGAACAAAAAGAGGTGGATCTATTGAAACTTATGGGTATTATCAAAAACAGCAATTACCATGGTTACCTGCCTATAGAAACCCTGGGCCCCGGAGACCCCTATGAAAAGGTCAATGATTTTCTGGTTGCCGTTAAGGCAGCAATGAAGACGGAGGGGTTATTTGGGTGAAAGGAGTCTATTTATTATGGAAAATGATAAAAAAACAGGAGCAAAATCCTTTGCTCCTGTTTAGGATAAGATTAGTTGGCTTTAAAATCAATCCAGTTCCTTGATTTTTATATTTTTAAAATGGACTTCATCTCCATGGTCCTGCAGTAAAATATATCCTTCTTCTGCCTCGCCAAAATCTTCCCATTTCTGGTATTTGCTGCCAGCTACAAGGTCTCGATAGGCATCAGATCCCCTTTGATATTCCAAAACCTTTAAGCCATTGATATAATGTTCTACCTTATTGTCAGGATAAACCACCACCCTTCCCTTATTCCATTCTCCAATAGGTCTTACAAACCTATCCTGTTTGTCTGCTTTGATCAGATCATATAAGGAAGCCAATGTCCTGTTGCCATTTATTCCCTGTTTGGCATCAGGATGTCTCTCATCATCCAGAATTTGATATTCCAGTCCGATCGCCGATCCAGTGGTTTCCTCGCTCAGGGTAACAAAATACTTAAGGCCACTATTTGCCCCTTCTGTTAGTTTAAAGTCGAAAGAAAGGTCAAAGGCACTGTATTTGTCCACTGTCACAATATCACCGGCGTTGGCAGATTCCCGGCCATCAGAAGCTTCGATGATCAGTACGCCATCCTGTATGGTCCAACCGCTTTCAGGAAACTGGTCGCTTTTCGCACTTCTCCATCCATCGCTGCTTTCCCCGTCAAAAAGAAGCTTCCAACCCTTTTCTTCTTCATAAGGAGTCAGTTCATTTTCTAAGGTACTCACCACAAAAACATCATTTTCAAATGGGGTGGGAGAGAGGTCCTCTGTTTTGATACGGATATTTTTGAAATAGGTCTTTTTGCCGGCATTTTCGGGATTGTCCCCAATGCCATGTACCTGAAGCCCGATGAATCCGCTTTGATCCATTTCGTCTACCAGGTAGGCCACCTCCTGGCCATTGACCCAGGTTTTTAGGGTGTTGTCAATGAATTCCACCCTGTAGGTATTGAATTCCCCCAATTTAAAGGCACTTCTGGCATCGGGATTATAGGTCAATGGATACAACCAACCCCTTCTGGCCTCGTCATAAATACCGCCCGACCAGGCCCTTTCTTTGGGATCACATTCTATCTGATAGCCAAAAACCCTTCCTTTGCCATCATTGGCATCCGGGTTATATTGGCCTCGTACCATCACGCCCGAGTTGCTTGATACATCATCTACCCTGATTTCCAGTTCCAGGATAAAATCTTCAAAAGTCTGTTCCGTAACCAGAAAGGTATTGGGGGTATTGGCAACCGCTGATCCGACAATGACACCGTCCTCAATACTGAATTCGGCTTCACCATCCAGCTGTTTCCATCCATCAAGGCTCTCACCATCAAATAGATTGGTCCATCCTTCCCTGGTTTCTACGACAGGTTGGCCACATGCCTCCAGAAGCAAAAATACCAGAACGAGCAGGCTATAATTTTGTTTGTTCATAATAGGGGTCATTTTAAGTGAGTGATAATTTTTATTTGGTGATTAAATCAATTTTTAAATTGATCTGGGTAAAGATAAACAATATCCTTCGATTTTATAAAATTGGAGTGAAACGGTGGTAGGTTTAAGTATGGTGAAGTCATGAAGGCGGGTGTTTCTCAGGGTTGATTTACCTACTTTCACCAAAAAATCCCAACAATTTTTGCTTTTGGCCAAATTTAAACCATCATTCTTACTATTTTTAGAAAACATTTCATTTTAGCTATCCGATTATCAATCTTTTTTGAATGGCACTATTCCAAAATTCCGTACGTAAAAAATACATTGCCGCCCAGGACAATCTCCCCATCAAAGTGGCCTTTGAAGCTTACCGGGCCTATTTTCACAATACCAAGATTCACGGCAATATCCGGGCATCCAAGGAAGAACAGTTTCAGGAGGGCTTTCTCCGGGAGCTCTTTGTCAATATCCTGGGCTATACCATCAATCCCAATCCGGATTATAACCTGACCACGGAAGTCAGAACTTAAGGAAAAACTTGATACCTACCGTGCCTGGCTGCTTCAACTCACTATTTGCGATCCGGCTTGTGGTTCCGGAGCCTTTCTGAATCAGGTGTTGGAATTCCTGATGGTCGAGCACCGCTACGTGGACGAACTTGAATCACAACTCTGTGATTCGCCCCTGGTCTTGCCCAATGTGGAAAACCACATCCTCGAAAACAATATCTTCGGCGTGGACATCAATGAGGAATCCATAGAGATCGCCCGGCTTTCCCTCTGGCTGCGCACCGCCAAAAAAGGCCGTAAACTCAGCAGCCTCAACTCGAATATCAAAGTAGGCAATTCCCTGATCGATGATCCGGAGGTAGCGGGTGACCTGGCCTTTAACTGGCAAGAAGAGTTTCCTCAGGTTTTTGCCAAAGGAGGATTTGACGTGGTGGTGGGGAATCCGCCTTATGTGAGGCAAGAATTATTTGGAGAAATCAAACCGTACCTTGAAAAAAATTACAAGGTATTTGAAGGCACTTCGGATCTTTTCGCTTATTTCTATGAGTTGGCATTTAAAATACCAAAAAAAGATTCTTTGTTTGGATTTATATCTAACATTTTTGATAAAACGAAAGCAGCCAAAAAATTAAGAAGATTTTTAAATTCTGAAACTGAATTTGCTGAACTCATAGATTTTACCGAGGTTCAAATTTTTGAAGGAGCCACCACCTATCCGATCATATTAATTTCCAGAAATA
>JBBDSB010000635.1:0-16838 GCA_040905205.1 Cyclobacteriaceae bacterium | reverse complement strand
TATGGGGTTTGTCAGCATCATTGGCTTTAGCCAAATCATTTGTCCTTAGGTGGCTCAAATCTAGGTGGCTCAAATCCAAATTTCACAATAAACTCCTCATACTTCCTGGAATATTTTTCCCCTATGATGCGCTTCTTGATTTTTGAGGGCAAATCAAATCGAATAAATCATTTGAAATTTTTGCTTTCCGAATCCAATTAAAAAACATATGCCCTTACATTTCCTGAATTTTGGCTAAAGCCGGGGTTTTTGGAATGCTATTTTTTGGAATGGGCTAAAGCCACATTCCTATTGAAGGGGTTTTGGTATTGATTTATGGACAAAAATATGGTTACAATTATGGGATTAATTTCCATGCATCAATTGCCACTGTCTAGAATGGGCTAGAGCCGCATTCCTAATGAAGAGGTTTTGGTTTGAGATATTGACTACCAGCCTAATTCAATGATTTTATTTGTGAAGATATAAATTGAACCACCTTTTTCCATTTAGCAAGTAATCCGTTTAATTTATTTCAAAGAAATTAGAAAAGTTAACATTAAAATTAGATGCTTCGACAGGCTCAGCATGACGGGCGTATTTGCGTCAGCCCGTCTCCTTTTTTATCCCAAGAAGGTTTTTATCGTTTTTACTACCGATTCAGGCTGTTCCGCATGCAACCAATGACCTGCATCTTTTATATAGATGAGGTGATTGTTGGGAAAAATCCGGTCAATGTCTTCCTTATCCTTATCCTGTATATAATCTGATTGGGCCCCTCCCATAAATAGCACGGGCTTTTCAAAAGTTTTATCTTTTTTCATCGCTTCCCCTACATTTTCAATTTTTTGGGTGATCACCGGCAGGTTGATTTTCCAGGCAAATTTACCCTCTTTTCTGGTTAGGTTTTTCAACAAAAATTGCCGGATTCCTTTTTCTGAAATGAAAGGAAAGAGTTGATCTTCGGCCTCTTTCCTGGAATTCAAACTTTCAAGGTTGATGGCATTCAACCCTTCCAAAATCGTTTGATGATGTACGGGGTAGGCTCTTGGAGCAATGTCCGCAACAATGAGCCTATCCACCTTTTCCGGATAATCTACTGCAAAAAACATGGCCGCTTTCCCACCCATGGAATGTCCCAAAATAAAAGCGCTTTCAAGTTTTTGATCGGCCATAAATTCATTGAGGTCCGCAGCCATTACCTGATAGTTCCATTCATCGCTGTGTCCGGAATCCCCATGGTTTCTCAGATCAATAAGATAAAGGGAATAATCTTTTTCCAGCTCTTTAGAAATACTCATCCAATTATCCGAAGAACCAAACAAGCCATGTAAAATAATCAGTGGCCTTCCCTGTCCTGTTTTTCTAAAATTTAATTTCATATCCATTTAAATTATATACCCAACTCCAACTGCCTCCTGTACAATTGAATCGTATTTTCAAGGCCATAATACAGCGCATCACATACCAGGGCGTGACCGATGGACACTTCATCCAAAAAAGGGATTTTTTCCTTTAGAAATTTGAGGTTGTACAAGTCCAGGTCATGGCCTGCATTCAAACCCAATCCCAGATCCATGGCTATTAATGATACCTCCACATAGGGTTTAACGGCATTTTCCCTGTCCTGATGAAAATGACCCGCATAGGGTTCGGTGTACAATTCCACCCTGTCTGTACCTGTCGCCTTGGCAGGTTCAAAATACTTTGGCTCGGGGTTGATAAATATGGATGTACGCACCCCTAATTCATGTAATTCGGCAATGATGTCTTTCAGCATATCCCGGTGCTTTAAGGTATCCCAACCTGTGTTGGAAGTAATGGCATCAGGCGGGTCGGGTACCAAAGTCGCCTGGGAAGGTTTAGCCAATTTAATGATTTCCATGTACCTTTTGTCTGGATACCCTTCAATATTGAACTCAGTGGTGACCTTGTCCTTTAGGGCCACAACATCCTCATAGCGGATGTGCCTTTCATCCGGCCTGGGGTGAACGGTGATGCCCTGTGCCCCAAAAAGCTCGGCATCCATGGCCACTTTAATTACATCAGGATTGTTTCCTCCTCTTGCATTCCGGAGGGTAGCAAATTTATTTATATTTACACTTAATTTCGTCATGTTCTAAATATCTCCTAATTTTGCCATAAAATTACATATAAAGGATTTACCATGACAATTTCCAATAAAATACCATTTTAGAATTTTTGTCATCATGATATTTTATTTGTAATGAATCCCAATATTTTAAAAAATTCCAACGTAAAAATGTTTATCATGAGTTTAAAATCAAATATAGAAAGTGAAATTAAGCAGGCCATGTTATCGAAGGACAAGGACCGGCTCAGGGCTTTACGGGCTATAAAATCATTAATATTATTGGAGGAGACTAAAACCGGTGGGGATAAGGGCATTTCTGAGGAGGAAGAAATCCAAATTCTCACTAAGGCCGTCAAGCAGCGAAAAGATTCAATAGAAATTTTTGAAAAGCAAAACAGAAAAGATTTGGCTAACCTGGAAATCGCAGAATTGGAAGTAATCAACGAATTCCTCCCCCAACAATTGAGCGAAGCAGAATTGGAAAGCGCCCTAAAGGAAATCATCCGGGAAACGGGTGCCGAAGGCCCTAAAGATATGGGTAAGGTAATGGGTGCTGCCACCAAAAAACTGGCAGGTAAAGCAGATGGGAAGACCATTTCTCAAAAAGTAAAATCACTGTTGACACCTTAAAATTTGAGCACTGTAGACATCGTTATATTGATTTTACTGGGAATCGGGGGATTCAGCGGATACAGGCAGGGTCTTTTTATCGGTTTATTGTCTATAGTGGCTTTTTTTATCGGGATCATTTTGGCCTTCCGGTTTATGCATTGGGGTGCAGAATTGTTATCGGAAAAAGTGGAAAGCCTTACCTTCATGTTGCCTTTTATCGCCTTTATTTTGATATTCCTTGTCGTCACCATCACGATCAGGATATTGGCCTTTTTGGTGAAAAAGGCATTGGATCTTACCATTCTGGGGACTTTTGACAGCTTTGCCGGAGGTATATTGGGGATTTTCAAGTGGGTCATTATGATTAGCCTTTTGATTTGGGTGGGACAATCCTTCGAATTTAATATTCCGGAGGAGTTTTTGGCCAATTCTGTTATTTATCCCTTGATCGTGCCTGTAGCGCCTACATTGGTTTCCGTTCTGGACAATTATACGCCCATTATTGATGCTACCATTGCCACCATAAAAGAACTAGTAAACAACACAGCAGGTGATTCTACTGATTGATAATTTTGATTCCTTCACCCATATTTTGGCGGATTATTTCCTAAGGACAGGTGTCCCCTTAAAGATCGTTCGCAATGATGTCACTCTTGAAGAAATAAAATCCTTGGAATTTCGGGCCTTGGTGATTTCTCCGGGGCCTGAAACCCCCATCAAGGCAGGGAAACTCATGGATATTTTTCACCATTATCACGATAAAATCCCGGTTTTAGGCGTGTGTTTAGGCCATCAGGCGATCGGTACTTATTTTGGGGCCCACCTCTGTAAAGGAATAAAGCCCATGCATGGCAAAATTTCTGAAGTTCATCAGACACAATACCATGAAGCTTTTACAGGACTGCCAGATACTTTTAAAGTAACCCGGTATCATTCTTTGGTATTAAAAAATTTACCAAAAGTATTATCCGTGTTATTGGAAACCAATGATGGAGAAATTATGGCCATCACCCATCAATCCCTTCCCCTATTGGGCTTGCAATTTCATCCAGAAGCCCATTTAACAGAACACGGGCTGGAAATAATTGATAATTGGGTTCGTTGTTTTTGCAGCGGGGGGGTTAGGGAAATGGCTCAATAATCGAAAATGTACCCCCTTTAGAATAAAATTAAGCCTAATCTCAGCTTAATTGAACCAAGGAAGGTATGCAGGCGTTTTATTTTTCGAATCCTTTTAATACCTTTATCAACATGCAGGCTTATGAATTTATAAATAATCTGATTCCCCCCCTGAAATTCAGCGATAGGGTAAAAATGGCACTTTCCTGGATGGAGGAGATCAGGACCAATGTTTTGCCTGTTGTGGAAAAGGGGACTTTTAAAGGTTTTATTACGGATGACATGATTTACGAGATCAATAATTCCGACCTTACCATAGGGGAAATAGAACTCATGGCTGGTTCCAGTGTGGTTCAAAGGGGTAAACACATCTACGAAGTTTTAAGGGTTTCCAGCGAGAACCAAATATCCATGGTTGCTGTCCTGGACAGGGAAATGAAATATTTAGGAGTAGTGACCGTGGAAGATGCCATCACCGCCTTTACCGACACCATTTCCATCCAATCCCAGGGAGGGGTAATGATTTTATCCATGTTTATGACGGATTACAGCCTATATGACATCGCCAGGATAGTAGAATCCGAAAATGCAAAAATTCTCAGCAGCCTTATTTCCAATGATCCTTTGGATGACAGCAAAATTAAGGTCACCTTAAAAATTGATAAAACCGAATTAAGACATATAAAGGCCACCTTGGAACGGTTTGGGTACAAGGTCCTGGACCATTATCAGGAAGAAGGCGGTATAAGCAGTGAACAGGATAGGTTGGGAAATTTATTGCGATTTTTAGATATCTGATATTTCATGAACATCCTTTTACATGGCATCAATATTTTACCGGAATTTCATCCTTATATTGAACAACTCATAAAAACTTTTAAAAAGCACCAGGTCACTCTTTTTCTAACGACTGATTTCTTCAAGTCCATCAAGAAAACCCAACTTCGGGAAAATAATTTTAGTATCCTCAAGGATAAGTCAGCCCTGGTTGAAATGGATTTTGTACTGTCCATTGGAGGGGATGGTACCTTGTTGGATACCATTTGTTTTATTGGCTCCTATGAAACCCCCGTAATCGGAATCAATACGGGGAGAATGGGATTTTTGGCCACCATTGCCAAAGAAGAAGTGGAATTGGCGGCCAGAGATTTGGTAGAAGGCCGATTTTCCCTGGAAGACAGGAGCCTGGTTTGTCTGGTTTCAAGTATTCCCTTATTTGACGGGTTGAATTTCGGGTTAAATGAATTTACCATACATAAGAGGGATACTTCTTCCATGATCACGGTGCACACTTATATCAATGAAGAATACCTCAATAGTTACTGGGCAGATGGATTAATTGTTTCCACACCTACCGGTTCCACCGGTTATTCTCTGAGCTGCGGGGGTCCATTGATTTCTCCCCTGGCCAAAAACTTTGTCATCACCCCCGTAAGTCCACACAATCTGAATGTTCGGCCCATCGTGGTCTCAGACGATAGTGAAATATCTTTTAAGATTGAGGGTAGAAGTGAAAAATTTCTGGTATCTTTAGATTCAAGGTCTACACCCATCGATGCCAGTATCGCCCTGAAAATCAAAAAAGAAAAATTTGTCGCCAAGTTGGTTAAATTCCACAATTACTCCTTCTTCGATACCTTAAGGCAAAAGCTTAACTGGGGATACGATATGAGAAATTAGTTTTAACATTATTTAACCCTGCCAATACTGCATTGGGTTTTTTATTCGTTAGGTAGTTTATAAATTGCAACGTCTTGAATATTACCAAGCTTTACACGATTTTATTGACCATGGCACTTGGAACACTAATGGGTTTAATTACCACCGTTTCCAAGGCGCAACAGTATGAAATCGGATTAGGATTAGGAGGAGCTACCTACACTGGAGATATCATCAGAAGGATAGATCCAACCCAAATTGGAATTCAAGGAACGTTATTTGGCAGACGAAATTTTGACAATGCCTGGAGCCTTAGGGCAGGATTGTCGGCAGCAAGGTTAAATGCGACCGACAGTTTGCGCCCCATCGATCCTGTGGCTTTATCCAGAAACGCCCATTTTACCGGCACCTTAGTAGAAGCGTCCGCCATTATGGAATTTCATTTTCTGGATTATTTAAGCCACCAATCCACCACCCGGTTTTCCCCATTTGGTTACCTCGGCCTGGGTTATAGCATGTTCTTTGGCAATGGGCAAGCTTACCAGGGAGACCCCTTTGCAGGGGGTTATAATGTAGGTACAGCCCTGATCCCTTTTGGTTTGGGTATAAAATACAAATTAAAAGACCGGCTGTTCCTTTCTTTGGAAGGAGGTATCAAAGCCACTTTCTCAGACAACATCGATAAAATCAGCAATGATCCAACCTATCTTCCCAGGTTTACGACAGATCCGGGTACCGGCGATCAGATATTGGACCCCACTTCCTTAAATTACGGTAACCATTCAGACCGGGATTGGTATTATTTCTTAGGCCTTACTTTAAGTTATTCTTTCCATCAGGTGAAGTGTTACAACTATAATAATTGATCCCCAGGATAGATTTTTTGAAAAAGAAGTGTCATTTTTGTAATTCAAAAAAAGATTTGGATTGGATATTGGAATGAAGGAAAAGATCAATAAGGAAAACATCCCCCAACATATCGCGGTAATCATGGACGGCAATGGCCGATGGGCCCAAAAAAAGGGGGCCATGCGCGTCTTTGGCCACCGGAATGCCATCACCGCGGTAAGGGAAGCGATAGAAGGGGCGGCCGAACTTGGTGTGAAATTCATAACACTCTATGCATTTTCTACCGAAAATTGGTCCCGGCCCAAGGAAGAAATTGATGCGTTAATGGAAATCCTGGTTCAGTCCATATCAAATGAAGTGCCCACGATGATGAAAAACAACATTAAACTGGCCACGATTGGAAACATTAAAAGCCTACCAAAAACCTGCCAAAAGCA
This sequence comes from Cyclobacteriaceae bacterium, assembly GCA_040905205.1. Taxonomy (GTDB): domain Bacteria; phylum Bacteroidota; class Bacteroidia; order Cytophagales; family Cyclobacteriaceae; genus Cyclobacterium. The sequence goes on along the minus strand of JBBDSB010000635.1, from coordinate 10,088 downwards.
CCTGGAAAAAGGAAAGGAAACCACCAAGAGCAACACGGGAATGACGGTGGTTTTGGCTTTGAGCTATAGTGGAAGATGGGAAATCACAGAGGCGGTTAAGGATATTGTCAAAAAAGTAGTCAACAAGGAAATATCGCAAGAAGATATTGACCAGGACTTGATAGGCCATAGCCTAAATACCGCTGAATTTCCTGATCCTGAGCTATTAATCAGAACCAGCGGCGAAATCAGGATCAGTAATTTTATGTTGTGGCAAATGGCCTATACAGAACTTTACTTTACTGAAGTTTTATGGCCTGATTTCCGAAAAGAGCACCTTCACGAAGCCATTTTGGCCTATCAAAAAAGGGAAAGGCGATTCGGGAAAACCGGAGCCCAGGTTAAACCTTCTTATTGAAATCCCGGCCTGATCATTACATGATTTTCAGGTCAAGGATGGTGCCCAATAAAAACAACGGTTTAACTAACCGGGGGTGAAAATTAATTACTTAAAATGAAAAGAAATTTATTAATCATTTATTTGCTTCTGATGACCGGTATGGCGGAAGCCCAAATCAGATTGGGCCAAAGTCGGTATTCCGTTCAAAAGCCTATAGATATTATCGACCTGGATTATTCAAATCCCAAAACCTTCCGAATTGCAGAAATTCAAGCGGTGGGATTAAGTACCCTGGACGAGACGGCCATCATTTCTCTGGCAGGACTTCGGGTGGATGATGAAATCAAAATTCCAGGGGATGCCGTTTCAAATGCCCTAAAAAAGCTTTGGGCACAGGGCATCATCGGCGATGTAAAAATCCTGGTCACGAAAATTGAAGGAGATGATATCCACCTACTTTTAGACCTTACAGAAAGGCCCCGATTCAGCCGGGTAGAATATTCCGGTATCAATAAAACCCAGGAAGGTGAACTGAAGGACAAGGTTTCCATAAGGGGCAGAGTGGTCCGGGATGATGTACTGAACAATGCCCAAAGAAATATCAAGGAATATTTTGTGGACAAGGGATTCCTAAATGCAGAAGTAAAAGTGATCCAGGAAAGAGATACTACCCTTCCCAACAGCGTGAAACTAAGATTTGATGTAGATCGAAAAAGCAAAGTCCGCATTAATGAAATCAAAATTGCCGGCAACGAAAACATCACAGATCCCAAAATCAAGAAGAAAATGAAGGGTACCAATGAGCATGCCCGGGTCTATATTTTCAAAGATTTGGTTTCCAGACTACTCAATGCTAGCCCTAAAAATATTTCGAGGGCTGTAAAAAAAACCAACCCTGTCACGCAAGAGCAAATCAGGGAGTATATCAATAAGAACTTCAAACTCAATTTTTTCAATGGCTCAAAATTCGTTAGAAGTGATTACAGAGATGATAAAAACAGTGTGATTGATTTTTACAACAGCAAGGGATATAGGGATGCGGTGATCCTCAATGACAGCATCTATGATTTTGATGATAGCCGGATCAACATCGCGATCGAATTGGAGGAAGGCAGACAGTATTTTTACAGGGAAATCGGTTTTTCCGGAAATTATATCCATACGGATGAGGAATTACAGGCAAAATTGGGGATCGTTGAAGGGGATGTGTATAACAAGGAAAAATTGGATAAAAGGCTGAATTATGATCCGCAACGGGGTGATGACGTAAGCTCACTGTACCAGGACGACGGCTACCTTTTTTTTACCATAGACCCTGTGGAAGTCAATGTGGAGGGAGATTCCATTGATATTGAAATGAGGATATTCGAAGGTCCACAGGTAACGGTAAACAGTGTGTCCATAGAAGGAAACGAGCGGACCAGTGACCATGTGGTCATGCGGGAAATCAGAATCCTTCCCGGTCAGAAATTTGACCGAAGTGCCTTGGTAAGGACCATAAGGGAACTATCACAAATCGGCTACTTTGACCCGGAAAATATTGAGCCGGATATGCGCCCGAATTTTGAAGATGCTACCGTGGACATTGTCTTCAAATTGGTGGAAAGACCCAATGACCAGATTGAACTTTCCGGTGGATGGGGTGGCTTGTTTGGTTTTGTGGGGACAGTCGGCCTTACATTCAACAATTTCTCCATCAAAAACATTAAAAATTTTTCAAAATGGCGCCCCTTACCGGTAGGAGACGGACAGAAGCTTTCCCTCAGGGTGCAGGCAAACGGCAGAAGTTTCCAGAATTACAGCATGTCCTTTACAGAGCCCTGGTTTGGCGGGAAAAAGCCCAATGCACTAAGCTTTAGCTTCAATCATTCCGTTCAGCGACAAATTGATTTCTTTAACAGAAATAATTTCGGCCAGGAACTGGGTTCTTTTCAAATAACCGGTGCCACCATTGGCTTGGCCAAGCGGGTGACCTGGCCCGATGATTATTTTCAGGTCAGCAACAACCTGCAGTTTCAGGTTTACAATTTTGATGAATACGGAAATTTCTTTGGATTGAGTTACAATACCGGGATTGCCAGAAGTATATCCCTGAATACCACCATTTCGAGGAATAACATTGATAATCCAATTTATCCCCGATTTGGATCAAACATTACCCTGAGTTCCAGTTTCACCCCGCCTTATGCATCCATGAATCCCAATATCAACAGGGAATCCCCTGATGAGGATAAATACCAGTGGCTGGAATACCACAAGTGGATGTTTGACGCTTCCCTTTACACCCCTGTTTTTGGCTCTACCAAATTGGTGTTGAGCGCAAGGACCCATTTGGGATTTGTAGGATCTTATGGGGATAGAATAGGCATCATTCCTTTGGAGCGCTTCGTATTGGGTGGAGATGGAATGAACATGATGAATTTTGCGTTAGGCCAGGAAATTGTAGGTTTGAGGGGTTATGAAAACCAATCCATCACCCCCGGTAAAGATTTCAGAGGCCAGCCTAATGCGCCAATTCCCTATGGCGGTGTGGTATATAACAAACATGTCATGGAACTGCGATTTCTGGTATCTCCCAACCCCTCCGCTACCATATTCCTTTTGGGCTTTGCTGAAGCCGGAAACAACTGGGGCAACTATGCAGACTACAACCCGTATGATCTAAAAAAATCGGCTGGTTTTGGGGCGAGGATATTTATGCCCGCCTTTGGACTGCTGGGTATAGACTGGGGTTACGGATTTGATGGGGTACCTTCTTTGGACAACCCCAATCCAGGACCGAGCGGTGGCATGTTCCACTTTACTATCGGACAACAGTTCAGATAATTATGGAAAAGTGTTTGAAATTGTTACTTTTGCTTTCCCTTTTCCCATTTGCCCTTATGGCGCAGAAAATGGGCTATGTGGATACCGAGTACATTCTCAACAAACATCCTGATTATAAGAAAATCCAGGGTGAAATCGAAGCCCTAAGTAATGAGTGGAGAAAAGAGGCACAAAATTTGGAGGAAGAAATAAATCAAATGTACAGTGATCTTCAGGGAGAGCAGGTATTATTGACAGACGAAATGTACCAGGAGCGAATTAAATTGATTCGGGAGAAACAAAAAGAGGCTACTGCCTTTAATAACCGGATTTTTGGCCCCAATGGCCAATTATACCAAAAGCAAAGTGAGCTCCTGCAACCCTTGCAATCAAAAATATTTGATGCCATAGACAGGGTTTCAAAGAGAAACAGCCTTGCCATTTTATTCGATAAAGCATCAAGTCCGACATCCATTATTTACACGGATCCAAGACATGATTATTCGGATTTTATCATTGAAGAATTAGGATTAGAAGAAAACAATTAAAAATTAACAAAGATTAACATTATGAAAGCAAGAATCATCCTATCAGTATTAGCAATATTTTGCTTTGGATTTATAGCCAATGCTCAGGACATCAAAATCGGATATACCAATGTGGAATATATTATGAGTCTGATGCCTGAAATGGAACAAATCGATGCTGATATCACAGATTATAGTAATCAACTTGGTCAGCAAATCCAGACCAAGAGCCAGGATTTCCAAAGGCAGGTTCAGACATTCCAGCAATCTGCTGAAACCATGACCGAAGAAGCAAGGAATGCCAAATCACAGGAGCTCCAGGGACTCCAACAGGAAATACAGAAGTTTGAGCAGGATGCACAAACCTCCTATCAGAGAAAACTCCAGGAGCTTTTAGAACCGGTACAAACCAAGGTTTACAATGCCATCAATACCGTTGCCGCAGAAAACAATTATACCCATGTGCTTTCTGAATCAGCCGGACAAGCACCCGTTTTGTTGTACACCAAAGACGATGATCCTTTCACAGACTTGGTATTGGCCAAGCTAGGTGTGGAGGCACCTGCAGGAGGACAGCCTGCCCAGCCATTACCGGGAGCCGGAGCAGGACAAGGTCCGGGACAACCCTAATTAGCATTAATTTTTTCTTAAATTCAGCCCGTAAAGTTCAATTTTCTTTACGGGCTTTTTATTTATATTTACAATTCATCTAATCCTCATCATTATGCTTATAATTCCTGTCATTGGCCTTTTTTTTTCAACAATTTGGATGAACAATTCCCCTGTTTTCATTCTTCCTTTACAGGAAGAAATAGCTTATGACCTGGAAGCCTCCCAGGTTATTTTTAAAGAAGGTGACTCCGGATTTAAGTATTTCAGTTATGTCATCACCAATGTAGGCAAAGCAAAAGCACCAGCGGAAAGTTACCGGGTCTTCCTGAAGGTAAATGGAAAAATGATCAGTTTTGACTACAAAACGGCTGAACTGGAACCTGGCAAGAGCATATTGTATACTTCCAAAGAAAGGTTTGATCCAGATGACCCCGGTAAAAAGCTAAAATTCAGGCTGATCATCCATACCACAGATGGCGACAAGGACAATAACCAGAAAAAAGGGGAGATTATTCTATAAACCTTGGGATGACGCTAGATTTTTTTAACATTAGGCGGTACTTTTGGTTTACCAAGTCAAGGTAAAAAAATGGCAACTCTGAATGAAAACAAACAAAGCAAAAACAGGCATCCTTCTGGTCAACCTGGGCACCCCAGACAGCACCGCCACGGGAGATGTAAGAAAATACTTAAGGGAATTTTTAATGGATGGCCGGGTTATCGACATTCCTTTCCTGTCCAGATGGCTGTTGGTCAACTTGATCATTGCTCCCTTTCGGGCGCCAAAATCGGCAAAGGAATACCGGAAATTGTGGACAGAAAGGGGCTCCCCCCTGTTGTTCCATACCGAAGATTTAAAAGAAAAACTGGTGCTTCAATTGGATTCGGAAAAATACCAGGTTGAAATCGCCATGCGTTACCAATCACCCAGCATGGAAACAGGCTTGGAAAGCCTCCGTAAAGGCAATGTAAAAGAAATCATAGTACTGCCCCTTTTCCCCCAATATGCCTCTGCCTCCACGGGCTCAGTGATAGAAAAGGTCATGAAAGTAGCCAGCACCTGGCAGATCATTCCTTCTATCCGTATTATCAGTAATTTTGTAGAAAACCCGCATTTTTTGGAATCCTGGGCAATACTTGGCAGAAAGATGATGGAAAAGAATCAATACGACAAAGTGTTGTTTTCTTACCATGGCTTACCCGAAAGACAAATAAAAAAGGGGTCTGTTGATAATTATTGCCAGCTCAGCAACAGATGCTGTGCCACCTACACCAAAAAAAACCAATTTTGCTACCGGGCCCAATGTTTTTTAACCACCCGCCTGATTGCTGAGAAACTGGGCATCCCACCGGAAAAAACGGTGACAAGCTTCCAATCACGACTGGGGAATGACCCCTGGATCAAACCATACACTGATCATTTGATCACCGAAATGGCCGAAAAAGGTGTGAAAAAAGTGTTGGTTTTTTCACCTGCCTTTGTGGCCGACTGTTTGGAAACCACCATTGAGGTGGGTGAAGAATACAAAGAAATGTTTTTGGAGAAGGGTGGTGAAAAATGGGACCTCGTCCCCAGCCTCAATTCATTGGATTCCTGGGTGGAATGTGTCAGGGATTTGGTCACTGGTAATTAATAAATCTAATTTTATGGACAATCAGCGTCTGTTAGATTAGAGAAGACAAGGATAAACCCTACTTCCTTTATTTTTTCAACTTCTTTTTATATAGAAACCAAAAATAAGCCGGAAATACCAGGGCCTTCAATTTCCAATCATTCTTTTCATGAAATGAAAGGTTTTGGTCCTTTTGTATGGTTCTGTACATCTTAAAGGCGAAAGTCAGGTGGCCTAAAAGTAACAACAAAAGAAAACTATAGATGAGGAGTTCTGTCATTTAATAAACCGCGGTATAAGAGGTGGCACTTTTGACCGGTATTCAAGGTATTCTTCCCCATAAATTTCTATCAACTTCTTCTCTTCATAATAAATCCCAAAGGGAAGATAAGCCAGCAAGGCGAGCAAATGAATCAGGGAACTGAGGGTCGGGATATAGAAGAAATACCCCAAAAACATCAAAATCAATCCTGCATAAAGGGGATGTCGGATGTATTGAAATATTCCCTTAAAAGTCAAAGGCTCTTTTTGATCAAGGTCATTGTAAGGTTTTAATCCCAAAAACCTAAAAAAGGACAGGTGTTTCATGCTTTTCACGGAGATAATGGTGCCGAAGGTAGCCAGCATGAAGCCAAAATAAGTCATCCAATCACTGGGAGAAAGTAACCAGTAAGGTTCAATGGTACCGGCATATAGGAAAAGGGCTAAAATAAACAGGGTAGAGAATAGGCTATAGATCAACCTATACCAAATATAACCTTTACCCATGATGGCATGGATTTTTCTTTTTATATTCAAGGCAGCTAAAAGGGTATGGCTGCTATAAAACATAATCCATCCCAAACTTAAAATCCAATACGCCATTTAAGGGGCAATATCCAAAATTTGACCGTCATATGAAAATAGGTTTGATCAAAGAAGGAAAAATTCCTTTGGACAAAAGGGTGCCTTTCAGCCCTAAACAGTTGTTTCAACTACAGAATTATTATGACCAAAAGGTTGCCTTTAAGGTATTTCCCAGTGATATCCGCTGCTTTAGCAATGAAGAATACGAATCGCTTGGGATAGAATTATCAGAGGACTTATCCGATTGTGAGGTCTTGATGGGTGTCAAAGAGGTCCCTTTGTTGGATCTTTTGGCCGATAAAACATATTTTTTCTTTTCCCATACCATTAAAAAACAATCCTATAACAAAACCCTGTTACAGGTTCTCCTTAAAAAAAACATCCGTTTAATTGATTACGAGGTTCTATTGATGCCGGAAGGAAAGCGTGCAGTAGCATTTGGGCGTTGGGCAGGCATTGTTGGGGCCTACAATGCATTGTGGACTTACGGAAAAAAATCGGGGCTTTATAAAATCAAACGTGCCTATCAATGCCATGGCATGAAAGAAATATTGGAGGAAATACAAAAGGTAATGCTGCCTCCTATAAAACTCGTGATTACAGGGGATGGTAAAGTAGGTTCAGGGGCTTTAGAAATTATGAATGCCCTGGGCATCCGAAAAGTTGAACCAGAAGCTTATCTGCAAAATTATTATGAGGAACCGGTATTCACCCAATTAACGGTGTCCGATTACAATCAAAGGAAAACCGATGGTGGCTTTCTATTGGAAGATTTTTTTTCAAAACCGGAAAAATACGAAGGCTGTTTTCTTCCCTATACAGAAGTGAGTGACATTCTGATCACGGCAGCCTTCTGGGACCCGAGGGCCCCCCAATTGTTTAATATAAAAGATATTGGTTCTCCGGAATTCAATATTTCAGTCATTGCGGATATCACCTGTGACCTGGAAGGTTTTGTTCCTATTACCGTCCGACCATCTACCATTGAAGATCCGGTGTATGATATTGACCGGGATACTTTTGAGGAAATCCCTGCTTTTGGGAAACAAAACAGTATTTCTGTGATGGCCATCGATAACCTGCCCTGTGAACTTCCCAGAGATGCCTCAGAAGATTTTGGAATGCAACTTACCAAAAATGTAATCCCTGAACTATTATCAAAAAACTCAGAAATGATCAGCAGGGCCACCATATCAGAGGGCGGTGCCTTAACCCAAAATTTTAAATACCTTCAGGATTTTATCAATGAGGGATAACGACTCCCTTAGAAACGTATCCCTGCAATAAATTGCCCTTAATTTCATGAAAAACCTCCAGCAGTACATCGAGCAACAAATCCCCCTTTGTAAAGGGGGCTAGAGCCTGTCCCAATTTTTTTTTCGGGTGGGATTTTTTACAGTGACAACCAAATTTTCATTATATTAAGATTAACACAAACGTAATTTAATCCCCCAACCCCCCTTGTCAAGGGGGAATTGCTGAAATTGAGATTTACCGCAGAATTTTAGATTTTAATCTGGCAAAATTGCTTACAGGCTTGATTGGACACGAAAAGGTTTACGGCAACAAATCCCCCTTTATAAAGGGCGCAAGAGCCTGTCCCGATTATTTTTCGGGTGGGATTTTTAACGGAAACAACCAACTTGGCTTATTAAATTCCTCCTTTTTTACTGGTTCCTTTTGAGATTTGACGGATGAATCGGATTGGTTAAAATAAATCAGAAAGAAAGGAATAATAAAGAAAGTCAATAATATATAGGCAAAGCCCACCACCTTGGTTTTTACGGTTTCCTTTCCGAAATTCTTGGCCAATCTCACAGGGATTTGTCTAATAGAGGGAAAGGGTAAAAATACCATTGCCCCAAAAAGGTTGAAGAGCAAGTGGACTATGGCCACGCTGATAGCCGCCTCCGTTTTATATAAGGCGGCAATGGAAGCGGTGACCGTTGTTCCGATATTGGCGCCGATGATAAACGGAAAGACCTTTTTGAGTGCCACTTTTCCTGTGGCTACTGCGGTGACCATCAGCGAAGTGGTGATGGTACTTGATTGGACTGCGGCAGTAAAAAACAAACCATAGCCAAAAGCACGAAATGGAAAATTGAAAATATGTTTACTTATTTTTTTGAATTTTGGAGTAATAATAGACTTGAAGGCCAATAAAGAAAGTATTTTTATAGAGCCTATTAAAAAGAAAATCCCTATGACCAGTGACAGGAGGGGCCAAACCAACCATTGGGACAAGATTCTACTTCCTTCTCTAAAGAAGGAACCCTGAAATCCAAATCCGTCATCGGAAGCATTATTATCCATAAAAAGAATTTGGGTCAAAAACTGGGCAGCATGACTGAGTAGTCCAAAATACACCTCTAGAGGCAAAAGGATAATCACCGAAATAATATTGAAAAAATCATGAACAACCCCCGCAGAAAGGGCTTTTCGAAAAGCCCGTTTTTTCATGATGTATCCAAAAGCCACCAGGGTGCTGGTCAAGGTAGTTCCTATATTAGCTCCCAAAATCAATGGGACAGCCTGATTCAGGGTAATATTGCCGGAAGCCACCACGGCCACTATCATGGCAGACACGGTAGAACTGGACTGGATCAGGGCGGTCATCAACAAACCTATAAAAAGCCCGACAAAGGGATTGACTGTGGACCTGAATATTTCATTGGCCACCTCACCGTTAAATTTTGCCAAAGAATAGGTCAGAAAATCTATGGAGAACATGAAAAGCAATAAACCGAAAATGGCGGTTATGGCTAAAATCAGGTTTTTATTATATGTTCCGACCTGTCCACTAATAGTCATTCAAAATATTTTATGGAAATTTGAAAAGATTTGCCCACAAAATACGCACACCTTAAAGAGAATACACTTAATTGAAGGTAAATCTTATGTTAAAATTTATCATACAATAAAAGGTAAATAATAATCATTTAAAATTAGGGAATTTTATAAGGTAGAATCAAAATATTTTTATTTTTGGCAAAATGAATCATCAGTAAAGGTATAGTGTGAATTTCATGAAAGTACCTTGTTGGGAGTCTGTTAACAATTTGATAACATGAAATCGAGCATGACGGAGGCGACACACAGGGATGATTATCAAACACCTGCCTGCCGGCAGGCAGGTGCGAGATTCCCTGTCTGCCGACAGACAGGCATCTGACCTTTGAAAATCAAATTATAAACAGATGAAACTCTGATAAACTTAATTAAATTTGTGGCATAATTTCTCAGCCAAAACTTGCTCATGGCCAAACTCAAAGATCAAAATATCAATCAGGATGCTTTATCCAAGGC
>JBBDSB010000634.1:0-2756 GCA_040905205.1 Cyclobacteriaceae bacterium | reverse complement strand
ATCTTAACATCATCAGGGTATCCATCTCCAAAGAAACCCTGGAGGAAATCCTAAAGGACCACATGGTCGACTACGACGGCAAAGAATACCTGGTATTTGAAGTCGCAAGTCTAAAAGAGCCGGATCAATATGGCAAAACCCATACGGCCTATATCAGCAAAAAGGTAGCTGCGCCGAAAGGTGGGAGGTCTGGAAAGACAAAAGATTAGATAAAAGCCCCAAGGGGCTTTTTTTTTATATTTCAAAAGCAGACTTTAAGAAACCATATTTCACCAAGGAATTAGAACAAAACTGGTCAACAACCTAATTGAACAACAAATGAAAAAATAAATTGTATTTTGGAATAACCGCTCACCCATAAAAAAATATTTGGAGAAGACAGTATTGCGTTTCTCCACAATAAGCCAATCATTGATTTCAGCTTTGAAAAGTCCCTCAATTGCTGCTTTTGCAACTGTTTCAGGGTTGTCCATTTTCGCCAAGCTGGCAGTTGTCATCATGTCGGTGTAGGTGGAAGTAGGATACACAGTCATTACATGAATAGGTTTCTTCAACAATTCCCTGCGTATGGCTTCAAAAAAAAATGGTTGCCTGCGGCTTTGGTGGCTGCATACACCGAATAAAAAGGCATGGCCTGTGGCATCTGGAACGAGCGTACAATTTAAGCCACCCGTATCAATCGTATGCCTTTGAAGGAAATGTTGTTTGACAAACGCTTCAAGAAGTAGAAGAAAGTAAATTACCCATCAACATTATCAGGATGATAGTCCTTGAACTAACCCCATCAACCTATATTTTAGATTAATCTAAATATATATTTTAGTTATTTACGATATATTTTTTTGATTTATTAAAAATTTTTATTAGGTTTATCTAACAAATTAATTAGAGGCATTATGGGTAGGAAATTACTGATCATTTTAAACATTGCCTCATACACGGTGACCTGCATAATTTGTTTTGGTTGCGATGAATTTCTTCCATCCCTACCATTGGAAGAAGACCTGCTGGATGGCCCGGTAGAAGGGCTCAGTACAGAACAGCAGGCTGTCTTTCTTGATGGCGATATTGCTTTTAACGATGAAGTATTTACACCTGAAGCAGGCTTGGGGGCAGTTTTTGTTTCAACATCTTGCGGCAGTTGCCATGCAGGTGATGGGAAGGGACATCCTTCCACGACACTCATTCGGTTTACCCCCAAACAAGATATCACCGGGAACACTGTTTTAGAACAGGGACCAACCCAGTTACAAAACCGTGCTATCCCCGGCTATATGCCCGAACAGATCCCCGAAGGCGTACCGTTTTCAAAATTTACACCGCCTGCCGTTACAGGATTGGGCCTTCTTGATCTGGTTTCTGATGCTGATCTGCTGGCAATGGCCGATCCGGACGACAGCAACGGCGACGGGATTTCCGGCACTGTTAATTGGAATAGGATACCTGATTATGTTCAAGTAAGAAACTATGCGGTCGAAAAAGACGGGAAATATATCTGTCGGTTTGGAAAAAAAGGAAGTGTATATGACTTATTGCAGCAAACAGCTACCGCATATAACCAGGATATCGGCATTACTTCGCTGTTCGAACCCATTGATGTGTACAGTGGGCTTGAAATTGATCCCGAAGTGACCAGTAAAACCGTCCATGATGTGGTTTTTTATCTAAAGACCTTAAAAGCCCCCATTCAGCGGATGCCCAATGACCCGCTGGTGATGGCCGGAAAAAGTGTTTTTATGGAAATCGGTTGTAATGGCTGCCATAAACCAACATTAAAATCGGGTTTTTCAGAAATAGAAGCACTTAGCAATAAGGAATTCCATCCCTATACCGACCTTTTGCTCCACGATATGGGGCCCGGTCTGGATGATGGCTTCACGGAAGGATCGGCCAAAACATCTGAATGGCGCACGCCACCCTTATGGGGGTTGGGCCTTTCCAAAAATTCACAGGGAGGGCAATATTTTTTGTTGCACGATGGCAGGGCGCAGAGTATAGAAGAAGCTATCCTATTGCATGGGGGTGAAGGGCAAAATAGCCGGAAGGCATATAATGCCTTACCTGAAGCTGAAAGGCAAAAGCTTATTACATTTCTTGAAAGTTTATAGCATTCCTTTTATGGACAGAAAAAAATTTATAAAAACCTGTTGTATCGCCGGCCTAGGCGCACCGGTGTTATCCGTAATGCTACAAAGCTGCAGTACCGCGCAATATTTCGCACAACGGACTTTTTCCGACAACCGGTTCATTGTTGCAAAATCGGAATTTATCGGGGAGAAAAAAGGAGAGCCTGTGCCACGCAAATATGTGCTGATCGGACATGAAAAGCTGCAGTTCCCCATCTGTATCTACGATTTGGGGGGAGATAGGTACACGGCCCTTTACCTGAAGTGTACCCATAGGGGCTGCGAGGTAAAGCCCCAGGGCGATTACCTGGTATGTCCCTGCCATGGCAGTGAATTTACCAATACGGGAAAAGTGATCCAATCACCTGCTGAAAAAGATTTACAACAATTTAATGTACTTAGTGATGAGGAAAATGTTTACGTACAACTTTAAGTTTTTTTTTCTCATATCCGGCATGATTGCCCTTTTTGCCTGTCAAAATAGGGCATGGCCGCAGGGCGACAGCAGTTTAGTAAGCCCTGCGGCCGGGGATACCAGCAAACTCACCCTTAATATGGATGCCGTTTATAACCGTCCCTTTCTGGAAGCGGATAAAATGCCCATAGCAATAGGAGGGTATGTTGAAGCCA